>DATDTH010000622.1:0-6627 GCA_035290985.1 Pseudomonas sp.
GATTCCACATATTGTCGGGTTACGCCGCGCGGCGAGCACGGCGTGGCCTGCCGGGCCGGCGTTCAGCATGGGTATCGCTGCGCTCAACCCATCCTACGCGGCTAACCCGACCTACGAAAGCTGGACTGCGCGTCGAGTCCACCCTACCCCTACGAAGGCGCTTCAGCGAAGCACGCACCAATAAAAACGCCCGGCAATGCCGGGCGTTTTCGTTTGTGGCCGTGCCGGGCACGCCCGGCCGTGCCTCAAGCCATCTCGGCCGTGGTTTCGAAGTCGAAGGTCAACTCGCCATCCTTGACGTCGATGTGCACCACCCCACCATGCTCGGCCAGTTCCCCGAACAGGATCTCCTCGGCCAGGGGCCGCTTGATCTTGTCCTGGATCAAACGCGCCATCGGTCTCGCGCCCATCTGGGCATCGTAACCGCCCGCCGCCAGCCAGCTGCGCGCCGCATCGCTGACTTCCAGCATGACGCGTTTGTCTTCCAACTGGGCCTGGAGCTCGGTGAGGAACTTGTCCACCACGCTCTTGATCACTTCATGGCTCAAGCGACCGAACTGGATGATGGTGTCCAGGCGGTTGCGGAACTCGGGCGTGAAGCTCTTCTTGATGACTTCCATGGCATCGGTGGAGTGATCTTGGTGCGTGAAGCCGATCGACGCCCTTGCCGCGGTTTCCGCCCCGGCATTGGTGGTCATAATCACGATCACGTTGCGGAAGTCCGCCTTGCGGCCGTTGTTGTCGGTCAGGGTGCCGTGATCCATGACCTGCAACAGCAGATTGAAGACTTCCGGATGCGCCTTCTCGATTTCATCCAGCAACAGGACGCAGTGCGGCGTCTTGGTGATCGCCTCGGTCAGCAAGCCACCCTGATCGAAGCCCACGTACCCCGGCGGCGCACCGATCAGACGCGAGACGGTATGCCGTTCCATGTACTCCGACATATCGAAGCGCACCAGCTCGATGCCCATCGCCTTCGCCAACTGACGGGCCGCTTCGGTCTTGCCGACCCCGGTGGGGCCGGCGAACAGAAAGGAACCCACCGGTTTGTCCGGCGACTTCAGCCCGGCCCGCGACAACTTGATAGCCGTGGACAGGGAGTCGATGGCGGCATCCTGACCGAACACCGTCAGCTTGAGGTCCCGCTCCAGGTTGCGCAGCAGCTCCTTGTCCGAGCTAGTGACATGCTTGGGCGGAATGCGGGCGATCTTCGCGACTATGTCTTCAACCTGGGCGACCTCGATGCGCTTCAGGCGTTTTTCCAGCGGCTGCAGGCGCTGGTAGGCGCCAGCCTCATCGATGACATCGATGGCCTTGTCCGGCATGTGCCGGTCATTGATATAGCGCGACGCCAGCTCGGCGGCGGCACGCAAGGCCTCGTCGCTGTACTCGATGCCATGGTGCTGCTCGAAACGCCCCTTGAGCCCCCTGAGGATGCCCACGGTGTCCTCCACCGAGGGTTCGGAGACGTCGACCTTCTGGAAGCGCCGCGCCAGGGCCCGATCCTTCTCGAAAATGCCGCGAAACTCCTGGAAGGTGGTGGAGCCGATGCAACGGATCTCGCCGGAAGAGAGCATCGGCTTAAGCAGGTTGGAGGCATCCATCACCCCCCCCGACGCCGCACCGGCACCGATGATGGTGTGGATCTCGTCGATGAACAGGATGGCGTGGGGACGCTTGCGCAGTTCATTGAGCAGCGCCTTGAAGCGCTTCTCGAAATCACCGCGGTATTTGGTACCGGCCAGCAAGGCGCCCAGGTCGAGGGAGTAGACCACGCTCTCGGCCAGCAGGTCCGGCACCTGGCCGTCGACGATGCGCTTGGCCAGGCCTTCGGCGATGGCGGTCTTGCCGACGCCGGCTTCGCCGACCAGCAAAGGGTTGTTCTTGCGCCGGCGTGCCAGGATCTGCGCAACGCGCTCGACCTCCAACTCACGTCCGACCAGTGGATCGATCCGCCCCTGCCGCGCCAGGTCGTTCAGATTGCTGGCGTAGGCATCCAGGGGGTTGCTCGAAGAAGTCGATTCGCCGCCCTCGTCATCTTGCATATCGTTGTCGCTCTCCGCGTGATCGCCATGTCCCGGAACCTTGGAGATCCCGTGGGCGATAAAGTTGACCACGTCGATACGCGCCACGCTCTGCTGCTTGAGCAGGAATACGGCCTGACTTTCCTGTTCGCTGAAGATCGCCACCAGCACATTGGCACCGGTTACTTCGCGCTTGCCCGAACTCTGCACATGAAAGACCGCGCGCTGCAACACACGCTGGAACCCCAGGGTCGGCTGAGTTTCGCGCTCTTCGTCATGCTGAGGAATCAGGGGCGTGGTGGAATCGATAAATTCCTGCAGATCGTGGCGCAGTTTGTCGAGGTTGGCGCCGCAAGCGCGCAGGACGCTGGCGGCCGCCTCATTGTCCAACAAGGCCAACAGAAGATGCTCAACCGTCATGAATTCATGACGCTTGGTGCGAGCCTCCTTGAAGGCCAGATTGAGGGTGACTTCGAGCTCGCGATTTAACATGACTTCACCTCATTCCCAATCATTCCCAAGCGGCCGGGGTTAACCGTCCTTCTCTATCTCACAGAGTAGCGGATGCTGGCTTTCTCTCGCGTACTGATTGACCTGCATGGCCTTGGTCTCAGCAATATCGCGGGTAAAGATTCCGCACACTGCACGCCCCTCGGTATGGACGGTCAGCATGACCTTGGTCGCCATTTCGCGATTCAGGTTGAAAAACACCTCGAGAATTTCGACCACGAAATCCATCGGGGTGTAGTCATCGTTGAATAAAATCACCTTGTACAAAGGTGGAGCCTGCAACGCCGGCTTGGCTTCCTGCACAGCCAAACCGGACGAATCGTCCTCGTGCGAACCCGGATGATCCTGGTTGAATGTTAGTCGAATCTGGCTATTTAGACGCATGCTGGCATGAAAGGTCCGTGATGGAGGATACGGATGTAGACGGATTTTGACCGGTTTCGCAGTCAGGGGCTGCATTGACTTGACTATCGGCAAAACGGTGTTACAAACAAGGAATACCCACTCCGGGTATCAGGGGTTCCGCGTCCTCGCCAAAAGCAGGATGCTTTGGGCGCGGGGTCAAAGTGGATGATACTCCAGTGATGGAGTTCTTTGCAGAGGGATATGAGCATGCTTAGCGGTAAAGTCAAGTGGTTCAACAACGCCAAGGGCTACGGTTTTATCCTGGCCGATGGCAAGGATGAGGACCTGTTCGCCCACTACTCGGCGATTCAAATGGATGGCTATAAGACGCTCAAGGCCGGACAGCCGGTCAAATTCGATATCATTCAGGGCCCGAAGGGACTCCACGCAGTGAATATCAGCTCGATGTCAGTCACGCTGGACGCCCCCGCCAGTGTCAGCCAGCCGCAGAGCTCCAAGGCCGAAGTCTGATTTCGGGCACACACTAACTAATAAGCATAAAAAAGGCCGATCCAATGATCGGCCTTCTTTTTTACCGCCGGCCAGCTTACATATGGCTGATCATGGCATCGCCGAACTGCGAGCAGGACATCAGCTGCGCGCCTTCCATCAGGCGTTCGAAGTCATAGGTCACGGTTTTTGCCGAGATCGCTCCGTTGACGCCCTTGATGATCAGGTCGGCCGCTTCCAGCCAGCCCATGTGGCGCAGCATCATTTCCGCGGACAGAATCAGCGAACCCGGGTTGACCTGGTCCTTGCCGGCGTACTTGGGCGCGGTGCCGTGGGTCGCTTCGAACATCGCGATGTTGTCGGACAGGTTGGCGCCCGGCGCGATGCCGATACCGCCCACTTCGGCCGCCAGGGCGTCGGAGAGGTAGTCGCCGTTCAGGTTCAGGGTCGCGATCACATCGTATTCGGCCGGACGCAGCAGAATCTGCTGCAGCATGGCGTCGGCGATGGCGTCCTTGACGATGACGTTCTTGCCGGTGATCGGGTTCTTGAACTGCATCCACGGGCCGCCGTCCAGCAGCTCGGCACCGAACTCGTTCTGGGCGATTTCGTAGGCCCAATCCTTGAAGGCACCTTCGGTGAACTTCATGATGTTGCCTTTGTGCACTATGGTCAGCGAGTCGCTGTTGTTATCGACCACGTACTGCAAAGCCTTGCGCACCAGACGCTGAGTGCCCTGCTTGGACACCGGCTTGATGCCGATACCGCAGTCCGTGTCGAAACGGATCTTCTTGACGCCCATTTCCTCTTTGAGGAACTTGATGACTTTTTCCGCTTCCGGCGAGCCGGCTTTCCACTCGATACCCGCGTAGATGTCTTCGGAGTTCTCGCGGAAGATGGTCATGTCGACGTCTTGCGGCTTCTTCACCGGGCTTGGCACACCGGTGAACCAGCGCACCGGGCGCAGGCAGACGTACAGGTCGAGCTCCTGACGCAGAGCCACGTTCAACGAACGAATGCCGCCGCCGACTGGAGTGGTCAAGGGACCCTTGATGGACACCACGTAATCACGCACGGCATCCAGGGTTTCGGCCGGCAGCCAGGTGTCGGGGGTGTAGACCTGGGTGGCCTTCTCGCCCGCGTACACTTCCATCCAGGAGATCTTGCGCTCGCCGCCGTAAGCCTTGCTCACTGCCGCGTCGACCACCTTGATCATGACCGGACTGATATCAACACCGATACCATCCCCTTCGATGTAAGGAATGATTGGATTGTTAGGAACGTTCAGGGACATATCGGCATTTACGGTGATTTTGTCACCGACTGCTGGCACCTGGATCTTTTGGTATCCCATGCTGGACTCCGTTGCTCTCGTGGTCTGTCATCCCATCGCGCGGATGGCGCGGCAGGTGGATCTTTTAGGTCTCGGAAAGGCGCGTCATTCTTGTAGTTTTTCTACAGAAAGTCACGCACTTTTCCAGTATCTGGCAGAGCGAATGGTCGCTTCAGGCCCCGCTACTGCGGCCTCCGTGATGCGATGTAGCCAAACTACAGAATCGCTACACAGCCTTCTATAATAGGCCGCCATTCAGCCTAGCAGCTCAACCCCGCCTTGCCTTTTTCTCGCCGCCCGCGCCTGCCACCGCTAACATCGGCGGCTTTCGCAGGCCATTGAAAAAGCCGAGGAGCTAGCCCATGCGCTTTACCCCCCATGTGACGGTCGCCACCGTGGTCGAGGACCAGGGCCGTTTTTTGCTGGTCGAGGAGATGGCCGACGGCCGTGCGGTATTTAATCAGCCTGCCGGCCACTTGGAAGCCGACGAAAGTCTTATACAGGCCGCCCTGCGCGAAACCCTCGAGGAAACCGGCTGGGACATCGAGTTGACCGCCGTCACCGGCATCTACCTCTACACCGCCCCCAGCAATGGTGTGACCTACCAGCGCATCTGCTTTGCCGGCCGCGCGCTGCGCCAGCGCCCGGACCACCCTCTGGATGAGGGCATCATCGGCCCACGCTGGCTGACCCGGGACGAACTGGCCGCCCAACCCGAGCGCTGGCGCAGCGAACTGGTGCTGCGCTGCATCGACGACTACCTGGCCGGCGAGCGCTTCGCCCTAAGCCTGATCCGCTGACAGCCTGCTCGCGACGCGGCCGAATCGCCGCGCAACGACCGCGCCTGATAGAATCGGTTTTTTATCGAAGCCTGCTGCCCAATTCCTATGCCTGACCCAACTCAAAAGCGCGTGATCGTCGGCATGTCCGGCGGCGTCGACTCTTCCGTTTCCGCCCTCCTGCTGATGGAGCAGGGTTACCAGGTGGAAGGTCTGTTCATGAAGAACTGGGAAGAGGATGACGGCACCGACTATTGCACCGCCATGGACGACCTGGCCGACGCCCAGGCCGTGTGCGACAAGCTGGGCATCCACCTGCACACCGCCAACTTCGCCGCGGAATACTGGGACAACGTGTTCGAGCATTTCCTCGCCGAATACAAGGCCGGGCGCACGCCGAACCCGGACATCCTGTGCAACCGCGAAATCAAGTTCAAGGCCTTCCTCGACTATGCCCTGTCGCTCGGCGCCGACCTGATCGCCACCGGTCACTACGTGCGCCGGCGCGACCGTGATGGCCGCACCGAGCTGCTCAAGGGCCTGGACCCGAACAAGGACCAGAGCTATTTCCTTCACGCAGTCGGCGGCGAGCAGTTGGCCAAGACCCTGTTCCCGGTGGGCGAACTGGAAAAGCCGGCCGTGCGCGCCATCGCCGCCCAGCATGAGCTGGCCACGGCCAAGAAAAAGGACTCCACCGGCATCTGCTTTATCGGCGAGCGCCGCTTCAGCGACTTCCTCAAGCAATACCTTCCGGCCCAGCCGGGCGATATCGAGACCACCGAGGGCGAGGTCATCGGTCGCCACCACGGCCTGATGTACCACACCATCGGCCAGCGCCAGGGCCTGGGCATCGGCGGCCTGAAGGACGCCGGGTAAGAGCCCTGGTATGTGCTGATCAAGGACATGGCGCGCAATGTCCTGGTCGTCGGCCAAGGCAACGAGCATCCCTGGCTGTTCGCCAGCGCCCTGCTCTGCACCGAGATCTACTGGGTCAACCCCGTCGACCTGAGCAGCCCACGAGCACTGAGCGCCAAGGTGCGCTACCGCCAGGGCGACCAGGCCTGCATCCTGGAGAAAACCGCCACCGGTTACCGCGCGCAGTTCGCCATGCCCCAGCGCGCCGTCA
>DATDTH010000623.1:0-2291 GCA_035290985.1 Pseudomonas sp.
GTTCAACTCGCACCTGCTGGTCGGCGAGCTGACCCTGGAGTTCAGCGACAAGCCCAATAAACTGATCGCGCTCGACTGGGATCCCATAATCGACGACCAGGACGTGGTCACCAAGTTGATGGTCACGGTGCGCGATGTCACCGCCTTGAAGGCCCTGCAGGCCGAAGCCGAGGGGCAGAAACAGGAGCTGATGATCATCGGGGAAATCCTCGCGGTGGACGCGGAGAAGTTCAGCGACTTCATCGAGGGCTCCTCCAGCTTCGTCGAGAAATGCCGCGCCATCATCGAACAGACCCAACTGAAGGACGAAGGCAAGCTGGCCGAGCTGTTCCGCAATATCCACACGGTCAAGGGCAATGCGCGCACCTACGGCCTGAAGCACATCACCGATACCGTGCACCGCATCGAAAACACCTACGACCAGTTGCGCAAGAACGACGAGATGCAGTGGCAGCCCCAGGCGTTGCTGGGCGAACTGGCCTTTGCCGAGCAGGCGATCAAGGTCTACAGCGGTATCTCCAGGGACAAGCTGGGCCGCGATGGCCGACAAAGCACCGTGGGCGTGCGCCTCGATCGCAAGCAGATTGCCGGGCTGATGGACAGAATCGCGGCTTTGTCCGAGAGCGAGCTGCCGGCCAATGTGGTCAGCATTGTCCGGGATACCTACAACTCCCTGGCCTCGATCGAAGCCGGCTCCCTGGACACCGTGATCGCCGACGTCCTCCAGTCGGTCAAGTCCCTGGCCCAGGAGCTGGAAAAGCCCGAGCCCCAGCTGCAGATCAACGACGCGGAGTTCTATGTCCGTAGCGAAGCCCACGGCATGCTCAACAATATCTTCATGCACGTGCTGCGCAACGCCATGGACCATGGCATCGAGGGTGAGGCCGAACGGCTGGCCCGGGGCAAGCCCGCGCACGGCACCATTCGCATCGACGCGTCGGAGCACGCCGGCGGCGTCTGTTTCGCGGTCAAGGACGATGGCCGGGGCATGGCCCTGGGCAAGATCTTCGACAAAGCCATAGCCGAGGGCCTGTACCCGGTCGGCGCGCCCAGGCCGAGTGCCCAGGAGATCGCCAATCTGATCTTCAGGTCCGGATTCTCCACCGCCGAGCAGGTGACCGAACTGTCCGGTCGGGGCGTGGGCATGGATGCGGTGCGCGAATTCCTCTTGAGCGAAGGCGGCAGCATCGACGTGGTGCTGGATGAGGGCGATGAGCAGGCGGAGTTCCGTGGTTTTACCACCGTCATCCACCTGCCAGCCAAGCTGTGCATAGTGCCGCCGCCGTTCGCCCGGGCCAGCTAAGCGCGCGCCCGGCCTCTGGAGAGGGCGGCCCGGCGACGGGCCGCGATCTGCGCCCGGCTGCTCAAGCCGGGCTGCTGTGCTAACCTGCCGGCCAGTTTCCCGGCCTGTGCGGCCCGCTCCAGAGGTCCTTCATGCATATCCATATTCTCGGCATCTGCGGCACCTTTATGGGTTCGCTGGCCGTACTGGCGAAAGAATTGGGTCACCGGGTGACCGGCTCCGACGCCAATGTCTACCCGCCGATGAGCACCCAGCTCGAAGCCCAGGGCATCGAGCTGACCCAGGGCTACGAACCGACGCAATTCAATCCCGCCCCAGACCTGGTGGTGATCGGCAATGCCCTGTCCCGGGGTAACCCGGCGGTGGAGTACGTGCTGAACCAAGGGCTGCCCTATGTCAGCGGTCCGCAGTGGCTGGCCGACCATGTGCTGCAGGGTCGCTGGGTGCTGGCGGTGGCCGGCACCCACGGCAAGACCAGCAGCAGCAGCATGCTGGCCTGGGTGCTGGAAGCGGCCGGCATGAGCCCGGGATTCCTGATTGGCGGGGTGCCGCAGAACTTCGGCATTTCCGCGCGCCTGGGCGGCACGCCCTTCTTCGTGGTCGAGGCCGACGAGTACGACAGCGCCTTCTTCGACAAGCGTTCCAAGTTCGTCCACTACCGCCCGCGGACCGCCATCCTGAACAACCTGGAATATGATCACGCGGATATCTTCCCTGATCTGGCAGCGATCGAACGGCAGTTCCATCATCTGGTGCGGACCATTCCCGGCGACGGGCTGATCATCCATCCGGCCGCCGAGACCGCGCTGGTCCGGGTGATCGAGATGGGCTGCTGGACGCCGGTGCAGACCACCGGCGAGGGCGGCCAATGGCAGGCGCGCCTGCTCGGTGAGGACGGCGCACGCTTCGAGGTGAGCTTCGAGGGCAAGGTCGCCGGCACCGTGGATTGGCAACTGACCGGCCGGCACAACGTCGCCAACGCCCTGGC
>DATDTH010000624.1:0-15061 GCA_035290985.1 Pseudomonas sp.
GCCCCGTAGGGTGCGCCGGGCGTCGCTACGCTGTGCGCACCGCAGCGCTTCGGCGAACCCGTTGCCCCGGATTGCGCCAAGGCTTATCTACGTAATACGCCCTGTTCTGGGTGTAAGTAGGTCTTCCCTATATACTGCCGCGCGGCCCTGTGGCTTTTAGCCGCCTCGGGCAGTCAGAGTTCAGCGAGTCCCCACGCCATTCAAGGTAGTCAGGAAGATGACCCAACAATCGCAATTCGCGTTGCTCGGCAAGAAGCGCTTCCTGCCGTTCTTTCTTACCCAGTCGCTCGGCGCCTTCAACGACAATATTTTCAAGCAGTCGCTGATCCTCGCCATCCTGTTCAAGCTCAGCCTGTCCGGTGATCGGGCCGTCCTGGTCAACCTCTGCGCCTTGCTGTTTATCCTGCCGTTCTTCCTGTTCTCCGCCCTGGGCGGGCAGTTCGGCGAGAAGTTCGCCAAGGACGCCCTGATCCGCATCATCAAGCTGGCCGAGGTCGCCATCATGGCGTTGGGGGCGATCAGTTTCCTGCTGAACAGCCTGCCGTTGATGTTCATTACCCTGTTCGCCATGGGCACCCAGTCGGCCCTGTTCGGGCCGGTGAAGTATTCGATCCTGCCGCAGCACCTTAAAGAAGAAGAGCTGATCGGCGGCAACGCGCTGGTGGAAATGGGCACCTTCCTGGCGATCCTGGCCGGCACCATAGGCGCGGGGATGATGATGTCCAGTTCGGCCTATGCCTCCCTGGTGGCGACGTCCGTGGTGCTGGTGGCCTGCGTCGGTTACCTGGTCAGTCGCGGCATACCGCGGGCCGCCGCCGCGCTGCCGAGCCTGGCGCTGGACTGGAACATCTTCCGTCAGTCCTGGGCCACCATGCGCCTGGGGCTGGGCCAGCGCCCAGCGGTGTCGCGCTCGATGGTCGGCAACTCCTGGTTCTGGTTTCTCGGGGCCATCTACCTGACCCAGATTCCGGCCTATGCCAAGGACTGGTTGCACGGTGACGAGACGGTGGTGACCCTGATCCTGACCGTGTTCTCGGTGGGGATAGCCCTGGGTTCGATGCTCTGCGAACGCCTCTCCGGGCACAAGGTCGAGATCGGCCTGGTGCCGTTCGGCTCCATGGGCTTGACCCTGTTCGGTATTTTGCTCTGGTGGCATTCCGGTGGATTCCCCCCGGGCCCCCACGACTGGCTGGGCGTGCTCGCCCAGGGGCAGGCCTGGTGGGTGTTGGCCGATATCCTCGGCATCGGCCTGTTCGGCGGCTTCTATATAGTGCCGCTCTATGCCCTGATCCAGTCGCGCACCGAGGAGCATGAGCGGGCCCGGGTGATAGCCGCGAACAATATTCTCAACGCCCTGTTCATGGTGATCTCGGCCCTGGTCTCGATCGCGATGCTGAGCCTGGCCAAATTGTCGATCCCCCAGTTGTTCCTGGTGGTATCGCTGATGAACATCGCGGTGAACACCTACATCTTCAAGATCGTGCCCGAGTTCAGCATGCGCTTTCTGGTCTGGCTGCTGGGCCATTCGATGTACCGGGTCGAACACCGCGACCTGGAATTGATTCCGGACGAGGGGCCGGCGGTGCTGGTGTGCAACCATGTGTCCTTCGTCGATGCGCTGCTGATCGGCGGTGCGGTGCGCAGGCCGATCCGTTTCGTCATGTACTACAAGATTTACAATCTGCCGGTGCTCAACTTCATCTTTCGTACGGCCGGCACGGTACCGATCGCCGGGCGTAATGAAGACCTGCTGATCTACGACCAGGCCTTCAGGAAAATCGGCGAGTACCTGCGCAACGGCGAACTGGTGTGCATCTTCCCCGAAGGCAAGCTGACCACCGACGGCGAGATCAATGAGTTCAAGAACGGCATCGCGCGCATTCTCGAGGAAAACCCGGTGCCGGTGATCCCCATGGCCTTGCTGGGCCTGTGGGGCAGCTTCTTCAGCCGTGACCCGGCCAAGGGGCTGTTTCGCCGCCTGTGGTCGCGCATCACCCTGGTGGCGGGCGCGCCCCTGAGCCCGGAGGTGGCGGACCGCCTGACCCTGCAGGCCCAGGTCAGTGCCTTGCGCGGCAGCCAACGCTAACCGGCTGTTGAAAAACCACTGCGCTACCTTTTTCAACGGCCTGTTGCCCAGTGATCAGTGGCTGAGTTTCAGGCCCAACAAGCCGCAGACGATCAGGGCGACGCTGGCCAGGCGGATCGGCGCCATGGATTCGCCGAACAGCAGGATGCCGGCGATCACGGTGCCGACCGCGCCCACGCCGGTCCAGATGGCGTAGGCCGTGCCCAGCGGCAGTTCCTTCATGGCCAGACCCAGCAGGGCCAGGCTGATCAGCATGGCGCCTAGGGT
This sequence comes from Pseudomonas sp., assembly GCA_035290985.1. GTDB lineage: Bacteria > Pseudomonadota > Gammaproteobacteria > Pseudomonadales > Pseudomonadaceae > Aquipseudomonas. Next base: position 2,354 of record DATDTH010000624.1, read on the forward strand.
CAGGGCGGTGGGCAGTGGACGGCTGAATCCGTCGCTGTACTTCAGGCCGACGGCCCAGCAGATCTCGAACAGACCGGCGAAAAACAGAATGATCCAGGACATGCAGACCTCCACTGAGGGGCCGTCCCCGGATAAGTGTTCAGAAAACAGGCAAGGTCGTCCTTGCTCTGTGCGGTATTCTGCACATATTGGCGGGCGGGGCAAGGTGATTGTGCGGTCGCGGGTTTCACCTTGGCGGCCCCACCCGCCCTACCAGAGCAGGCGCTGGCGCTTTGCAAGGGCGGGTTAGCCGCGCAGATCGCCGGTCTGGCAACCCGCACCGCATCCACCGCGCGGCGTAACCCGCCAAAGCGGACCCCAGGTTGCGCGCGGATGCTGGCCGGTCATGAAAATGCTTTAGATGCCTTGTGGGATCTCTTCGCCGCCCAGGGCTTCGAACAACTGCGGCAGGAACTCGCCGAAGGTCAGCATCATCAGGGTGAAGCTGGCGTCGAGCTGACCGAGGGCTTCATCGCCGCCGTCCTGTTCGGCCTGGTCCTGCAGCAGGTCTTCGAAGCGCAGGCGCTTGATGATCATCTTGTCGTCGAGCACGAAGGACAGCTTGTCCTGCCAGGCCAACGACAGCTGCGTGACCAGTTTGCCCGAGCTCAGGTGCAGCTGGATTTCGTCACCGGTCAGGTCCTGGCGTTTGCAGCGGATAATGCCGCCGTCTTCCTGGGTGTCGCGCAATTCGCATTCATCGAGCACGGTGAAATGCTCGGCCGCTTGCTGGGTCTTGACCCAGTCGGTCAGGGTGGCGGTGGGGGCGATCTTCACTGTCAGCGGGCGCACCGGCAGCGAGCCTACGGCTTCGCGCAGGGTGGACAGCAGGTCTTCGGCGCGTTTGGGGCTGGCGGCGTTGACCAGGATCAGACCCTGTTTCGGCGCGATGGCGGCGAAGGTCGAGGAGCGGCGAATAAAGGCGCGGGGCAGGAAGGCCTGGATGATTTCATCCTTGAGCTGGTCGCGCTCCTTCTTATAGACCTTGCGCATCTGTTCGGCTTCGATCTCGTCGACCTTCTCCTTCAGGGCGTCACGCACCACGCTGCCCGGCAGGATGCGGTCTTCCTTGCGCGCGGCAATCAACATGAAATCCTGGCTGATGTGTACCAGGGGGGCATCCTCGCCCTTGCCGAAGGGGGCGACGAAGCCATAGGTGGTCAGCTCCTGGCTGGCGCAGGGGCGTGCCGGTTTGGCGGCCAGTGCAGTTTCCAGCGCTTCGGCATCGAAAGGCAGATCCTGGGTAAGGCGATAGACGAGCAGGTTGCGAAACCACATGACGGGTGAATCCTCATTATTCAACGCAAGGCGCGCATTATTCCCCCCTCGGTGCCATTGGCCAACCCTGCGCTAAGCCTTTGGTACGTCAGTGGAAATTATTTCAGAAAGGGCTTGCCAGGGTGGGGGTCGCTCCGTAGAATGCGCGCCACACCGAGAGTGAAGGGTGATTAGCTCAGCTGGGAGAGCATCTGCCTTACAAGCAGAGGGTCGGCGGTTCGATCCCGTCATCACCCACCAATCCTTCTTAGTGTTACGCGCAGCGGTAGTTCAGTCGGTTAGAATACCGGCCTGTCACGCCGGGGGTCGCGGGTTCGAGTCCCGTCCGCTGCGCCATTTTTTACAGGGCAAGTTCTCAACTTGCGCTTGGATTGGTAAAGGCCTTCAAGGTTTTGCCAGTCAGGGGATCAAGCCCGTTCTCGGGTGCGATCAGTTGTATCGGACGCAAGTCCACCGACGCGCAGCGGTAGTTCAGTCGGTTAGAATACCGGCCTGTCACGCCGGGGGTCGCGGGTTCGAGTCCCGTCCGCTGCGCCATTTTTTATCTCCTCGCTCCACCTCCTTCCCGGATCCTTTGCCTCACTGGCATAGCGTTCAGCGCGATCTTCGCAAATAAACAAAAAATCCAGCAAATACCCGAACTTATCGGCATTTCTTCGCTCGTATCCAGGTAGCCAGTGATCGTGGCGGCCTGATAAGCTGGCGTTTTAACTGGATTGCCCTTTGGCGCACCAACAAGGAAATAGCATGAGACAACATCGTTTAGCGGCGGCGGTGGCCCTGGTTGGCCTGGTGCTCGCGGGTTGCGACTCGCAGACCAGCGTGGAGCTGAAAACCCCGGCGCAAAAAGCCTCCTACGGCATCGGCCTGAATATGGGCAAGAGCCTGGCTCAGGAAGGCATGGACGACCTGGACTCCAAGGCTGTTGCTCAGGGCATCGAAGACGCCATCGGCAAGAAAGAGCAGCAGTTGAAGGACGAAGAGCTGGTTGAAGCCTTTGCCTACCTGCAGAAGCGTGCCGAAGAGCGCATGGCCAAGATGAGCGAGGAATCGGCCAAGGCCGGCAAGACCTTCCTGGCCGACAATGGCAAGCGCGAAGGGGTGACCACCACCGCATCCGGCCTGCAATACGAAGTGCTGAAAAAGGCCGATGGCGCCCAGCCGAAAGCGAGCGACGTGGTGACCGTTCACTACGAAGGCAAGCTGACCGACGGCAAGGTGTTCGACAGCTCGGTAGAGCGTGGCAGCCCGATCGATCTGCCAGTTAGCGGCGTGATTCCGGGTTGGGTCGAAGGCCTGCAACTGATGCACGTCGGTGAGAAGTACAAGCTCTATATCCCGAGCGAATTGGCCTACGGTGCCCAGAGCCCGAGCCCGGCGATCCCGGCCAATTCGGTTCTGGTCTTCGAGCTGGAACTCCTGGCGATCAAGGATCCGGCTGCTGCACCAGATGCTGCTCCAATTGAAGAGCCGGCTGCTCCCAAGCAGTAAGCAAGCGGTTTCTCCAGCGCCCCGTCTCGACGGGGCGTTGTCGTTTTTGTCGTCCGGTTATTCGCGAATTGAACGAACCGGTTAGCGGTTCGGGGGTCAGAAAGCAAGTGTAAAAAGCGTGCCGTGTTACGCTTATGCACATTGCACAACAGCTGCGACTGTGCTCGCTGGGTGCGTTTGGCTTGAACCGGCAGTATTTTTAACTTCATGATTTAATTGATATTTTTGTGCTGAACAAAAAATACCCGATCTGTGGCGGGGGCCCATGGGCTGGGCTTTTGCCAGCCCCGTCATAGGGTTGTTCACAAGGTTATCCACAGCTTCGGTGGATAACCTGAAGCGGCCCAGCAGGGCGGCGGCTATGCGGGTTTTCAGAGAGGAATGCAGATGAAAGCACCCTGGAATTTAGGACGTTACCTGCCCCTGGCTCAGCGTTTCCTCGTCCGTGGTCGATTACCTTCGCTGCTGATTGCCGTGGCGCGCAAAAGCGGCAGACAGGGCCTTCGGCTGGATGCCATGAAGGAGGACCTGCGGCTGTTGCAAGGGCTTTGCCTGGCCTGGTGGCGGGGCGAGTACCGGGCGATCAATCCCAAGGCCCTGCTCGCCATAGTGGCGGCGCTGCTGTATTTCCTCTCCCCGGTCGATGCCATTCCCGATTGGCTGCCGGTCATGGGCTTCGTCGATGACATTGGCGTGCTGGCCTGGCTGATGAGCACCTGGCGCGCAGAACTGGATGCCTTCCGCGCCTGGCGTGCCGGGCGGACCCCGGCGCAGCAGGTGGCCCTGGAACATCTGCCGGTGCTCGAAGTTCTGCAGCGCGAACAGCGGGAGCCTTAGTCACTCGGAGCCGCGGATTATCCTAAGCACGTCCTGTAGGGCGCGCGATGCCCACCAGCACTCACCTCGGAGATGCGGGGTCGCGCCGCGCACCTACTGAAAACGCTCAACCTGCGACCCCTATAGGGGTTGAAGCAATCACTGAAGCGTCATCCGTTTATCCTTGGGAAACCTGAATGCTGCTACGGGAAGCGGCACAAGGGAGCATTTGGCCTGTTAAGATGAATACAGGACATGTCGAGATATTCGGCACTGCGTTCCAAGGGAGATTCGCGATGACAGTGCAAGTGATCACACGGGATGGCGAGGCCGAGTACGCCGTTGTGCCCTGGGCCGACTATCAGGCCCTACTCGAGGCTGCCGGCCGCAGCGCCCCGCTACAGTCGAGCGGTTTAACGCCCGTGTCGGCCAGCGTCAGGCTCGATCAGCTGCGCGACCTGCGCGAGGCCAAAGGCCTGGCGGCCGAGCAACTGGCCCGCACCGTTGGTATCAGCCCCCATTACCTGGCGATGATCGAGAGCGGTGAGCGTCAGCCGGATGCGGCCATTCGCCGTGCGTTGGCCTGGAACCTGGGTATCGGCAGCTGGGAGTCCGAGTCGTGAGCGTGAGCATCAGCCGTCAGCACTGGCAGGCCCTGCTGACTGAGCTGGAGGATGCGCGCCGCCAGCGTCACCTGTTGACTTACCGGGCCTTGATCGAGCGCCTCGAATTGCCGACCCCGGCGATGCAGACCCTGGCCGCAGCCCTGGAGCATCTGGCCGCCCTGGACGCCCGCGCCGAGCGGCCGATGCGCAGTACCCTGGTGATCAGTCAGGGTGCCAGTCGCCTGCCGCGGCCCGGCTTCTTCGAGTGCGTCGGGCGTCTGGGGCGTTTCGCCGGGGCACCGGATGGTGTCGCGGCGGCATCCTGGCACGCTTCCGAAGTGGCCCGGGTCTTCGAATTCGAATACGCCGAGGAGGCCTGATGTTCTGGCGGCTGCGTGCCCATTGCGGCTACGCCCTGGCCCGGCGTGCGTTGAGTTGGGCCTGGCTGGTTCGCCAGCCCTGGGCCTGGCGCTGGATGGAGGGCCAGTTCGCCCGGCTGGCCGCCCTGGGGGATGTGCCGGCCCTGAGTTTTTATGGGCACCTGCTGCTGTTTCGTGGTCAGGGGCTGGGCGCCCGGGGTGAAGGCCTCCGCTTGTTGCGTCTGGCCGCCGCGGCGGGCGAGGGCAAAGCCGCCTATCAGTTGGGTGTGCTGAGCTTGGCCGGTGACACCCGCCAAGCCCCGGACGGGGTGGCCGCCGCCGGTTACTGGGAGCAGGCCGCCACAGCCGGCCATCCGCTGGCGGCCAAGCGTCTGGCCGAATTGTACCGGCAGGGTGGGCCAGGGCTGGCGGCGGATGCCGAAGGGGCCGGGCGGCTGCAGGCGCGGGCGGCTGAGCTCGGGCTCTAACAGACTGTTGAAAAACTACCTGCGTTGCCGATACGGCGTTAAAACCAGGCTCGGAGCGCTCATTTACACCTCGTAAACTCCGCGTCCTCGCCTGTTTTTGCCTTGTCTCGGCTGCCTCGCCTACGTTTTTCCACGGCCTGTTAACGGTCTTTAAGGAGATACTGTCGGTCTCAATTCGCCAGGGTAGCGGTATCGATCAGGTGCAGGCTGTAACCCGGCACTTCCTTGGCGTGGCGTTTGGCCTCGGAGGCCAGGGCCGCCAGTTGTTCGGCATCCAGGTGCGGGCAGCTGGCCGGGCGCAGTTGCACCACGCCCAGGGACAGGGACAGCAGGGCGAACTCCTGGCGCTGGCCCTGGCGGTTGTGCTCGATAAAGCAGCCGGCCTCCAGGTGCTCGGCCCGGTAGAAGCGCCGGCACTGGGCCTGGAAGTCCTCCAGCAGCTGATGCAGACGCGCGCGCCAGTCCTCGGAGCCCAGCACCAGCATGAAGTCGTCGCCGCCGATATGGCCGACGAAGTCCCGGCTCGGATCGATGCGTTCGTTCAGGCATTGCGCCAGGCAGAGCAGCACCTCGTCGCCCTTGGCGTAGCCGTAGAGGTCGTTGAAGGGCTTGAAATTGTCGATGTCGACGTAGCAGATCACGGCCTCGCGGGCCTGCTCCAGCAGGCGGGTCAGGCACTGCTGGATGGGCACGTTGCCCGGCAGCAGGGTCAATGGGTTGGCATGCCGGGCCTGCTGGATCTTCTGTTCGGTGATCAGCTTGAGCACGTCGATCACCCTGCCCAGCCCCAGGTACTGGCCTTGCAGGGTAATGATGAAGTCCTCCTCTATCCGTTGCCGAGCACGGCTGGTCAGCAGCCGGCTGACCTGCTGCAGCGACTGGCCGCGCTCGACCGCCAAAAAATCCTCGTTCATTAGGCGGCTGATGGGCTTGCGGGCGAACAGGTCGGTGGCGAAGGGTTTCAGCAGGGCGGCGGACAGCGCGTGGTGGTGGACGATGCCCACCGGTCGCTGCTGCTCATCCAGCACCGCAAGTGAATTGAGGTTGGCTTGGGCCCTGAAGGCGTGCAGCACCTCGGCAATGGGGGTGTCCCGATGTACCGCCGGGCATTCGCTGAGCAGGGCGCCGAGGTCGTTGCTGGGGCCGCTCAGGGTCGGTGCCGGCTCCTGGGGTGGCAACAGGCCGCGGGCGTCCCGTGGCGGTTGTTCCTGGGGGCGCGCGAGCAGGTAGCCCTGCACCAGATCGATGCCCATTTCACTCAGTACATTCAGTTCTTCCACCAGCTCGATGCCTTCGGCTATCACCTGGGCCCGGGAGGCCTTGGCCATCTTCAGGATGGAGCCGACGAATTCGCGCTTGACCGCGTCCAGGTGAATGCCATCGATGAAATGCCGGTCGATCTTCACATAGTCCGGGCGCAGTTCGGACCACAGGCGCAGGCTGGAATACCCGGCGCCGAGGTCGTCCAGGGCAATGGAAAAGCCCATGGCGCGGTAGTGATGCAAGGCGGTGTCGAGCAGGCCGAAGTCCTCGATCGGCGTCTGCTCGGTCAGTTCGATCACCACCCGGCTCGGGGAAATGCCATAGGCCTGGAGCAATTGCAGGGTGCGACCGGGCTGGTGGGTGGGTTCGAGCAGGGATTCGGGCGAGACGTTGAGGAACAGCTTGCCCTCCAGTTGCAGGTCGCGAAAGCGTCTACAGGCGCTTTGCCGGCAGGCCAGTTCCAGTTCGCTCAGGCGGCCGGCACTGCGGGCGATGGCGAACAGGGGGACGGGGGAGTGCAGCGAGCTGTTGGACGGGCCGCGCGTCAGGGCTTCGTAGCCGAGGATGCGCCGCTCGGAGAGCGAGACTATGGGTTGAAACAGGCTGTGCAGATCGTTCTGGGCGAGGATCTGGCCTAAGGCGCTCAACTGCTCGTTGACGGTCATGATCGGAGGGTCCTGAAAAAGCGAAGGGGCCGGTATCGCTACCGGCCCCTGCATTTCACGACAGATTGATGACTCTTTAATGACGCTCGATCAGTGTTTGGCCACCGCCGGGCTCAAACCCAGGTAATCGATCAGGATTCGCCCGGTTTCCGCCAGTTCGGCATCGTCCTCGGGCTTCACTTTCTCCTCCTCGACCGGCAGGGCGTCCTCGTCTTCCTTCTTCAGTTCCTTGAGTTGATCTTCGCCCTTGGCCTTGCGTCGGCTGTTTTCCATGACCAGTTGCTTGGCTTCGATGTCCCCATGCTGGGCGCGGCGCTGGGCTTCGTTCAGGCTGACGCTGGTTTCCAGCATCAATTCCTGGGTCAGGGCCAGGCGCTCGCGGGTAAAGACGAAGTCCGGGTTCTGCAGGCTGCGGGCGTCATGGCGGGTTTTCAGCTCGGCCAGGAACGGCTTGAAGGGGTTCAGTTCGGGCTTGATCGCCGGCCGGATGCTGTCCCAGGGCATGGCCTCGGGTAGGGCGCTTTCGCCGATTTCCTCGGTGTCGACCACCGCCGGGTACTCGATATCCGGGATCACGCCCTGGTGCTGGGTGCTCTGCCCCGAGACGCGGTAGAACTTCGCCAGGGTCAGCTTCAGCTCGCCATGGTTGAGTTCCTGGATGGTTTGCACCGTGCCCTTGCCGAAGGTCTGGCCACCGAGAATCAGCGCGCGGTGGTAGTCCTGCATGGCGCCGGCGAAGATTTCCGAGGCCGAGGCCGAGAGGCGGTTGACCAATACGGCCATGGGACCCTTGTAGAAGATCCCGGCGTTTTCATCGGCGAGCACGTCGACGCGACCATCGCTGTTGCGCACCAGCACCGTGGGGCCCTTGTCGATGAACAGGCCGGTCAGTTCGGTGGCTTCCTGCAGGGAGCCGCCGCCGTTGTTGCGCAGGTCGATGACCACGCCATCGACCTTCTCTTTCTCCAGCTCGCCGAGCAGGCGTTTCACGTCGCGGGTGGTGCTCTTGTAGTCCGGGTCGCCGGCGCGGAAGGCCTTGAAGTCCAGGTAGAAGGCCGGCAGCTCGATGATCCCCAGCTTGTAGGCACGGCCTTCATGCACCAGCTTGAGGACCGATTTCTTCGCCGCCTGTTCTTCCAGCTTGACCGCCTCGCGAATGATGGACACCACCTTGCTGGTCATGTCGTTCGGCGCATTGCTGGCCGGAATGACCTCCAGGCGCACCTGGGAGCCCTTGGGGCCGCGGATCAGCTTGACCACCTCATCCAGGCGCCAGCCGATTACATCGACCATTTCATTCTTGCCCTGGGCGACGCCAATGATCTTGTCGGCCGGGGCGATCTGCTTGCTCTTCTCGGCCGGACCGGCCGGGACCAGGCGTACGACCTTGACGTTCTCGTTATCGCTCTGCAGCACCGCGCCTATGCCTTCCAGCGACAGGCTCATATTGATGTCGAAGTTCTCCGCGTTATCCGGAGACAGGTAATTGGTGTGCGGATCATAGGTCTGGGCGAAGGCATTCACATAGGCCTGGAACACGTCTTCACCGCGGGTCTGGTCGAGGCGGGCCAGTTGGCTCTTGTAGCGTTTGATCAGCAGGGTCTGGATCGCCTTGGGTTCCTTGCCGGCGATCTTCAGGCGCAGAACCTCGTCCTTGACGCGCTTGCGCCACAGGTCGTCGAGCTCGGCGCGGTCCTTGGCCCAGGGGGCTTTTTCGCGATCGATGAGCAAACGTTCATCGACCTTGAAGTCGAAGTTCTCCACACCCTTGTCCAGCTCGGCCAGAGCAAAGTCCAGGCGCTCCTTGAGGCGCAGCAGGTGGCGTTTGTAGATGACGAAGCCGGGCTGCAGGTCGCCGCTTTTCAGCAGGTCGTCGAATTGGGTGCGCCACTGGTCGAATTCGGCAATATCGGCGGCGCTGAAGTAGCTGCGCGCCGGATCGAGGAGCTTCAGGTAGCTGTCGTAGATTTTCACCGAGCGCTCGTCGTTGAGCGGCGGTTTGTTGTAGTGATGGCGCTTGAGCAGCTCCACCACATTGAGGCTGGCGATCACTTGCTCGCGGTCGGGCTGCAGGTATTCCCACTGGTCAGGGCTGCTGGTCTTGGCCGACAGCGGCAAGGCGCTAACGGCCAGGACGAAGGCGAGGGCGGTGCTGGGAAATAAACGCTGCATGCTGAGTCGACGCGGGGGCAATTGATAACGCATATTAGGCCGTCTTTGAGGGCGCCGGTTCCATTTGAGCCCGGCCGCATAATGCAAAAGCCCAGCGATCAGCACAGGGCTCAGTCCAAACTTACTATGGAGGCAGCGTGAAGGCATTGCAAGGCGTGGAAGGGCGTGTGGAATGGGCGCAGCGGCCGAGTCCGGTCTGCGATGTGGGGCAGATTCGCATCAAGGTCGCGGCGGCCGGTCTCAACCGGGCCGACCTGCTGCAGCGTGCCGGTCTTTATCCGCCGCCCCCCGGGGTGAGCGATATCCTCGGGCTGGAGTGCGCCGGGGTGGTCAGCGAGGTGGGCGCGGGCAGCGCCTGGCAGGTCGGCGACCGGGTTTGCGCACTGCTGGCCGGTGGCGGTATGGCCGAGGAAGTGGTGGTGGATGCGCGGCATGCCCTGGCCGTGCCCGAGGGGCTGTCCCTGGCCGAAGCGGCGGCCGTGCCGGAAGTCTATGCCACCGCCTGGCTCAACCTGTTCCAGCTGGCGGGCCTCAAGCCCGGCGAGAAGGTGCTGTTGCATGCCGGGGCCAGTGGGGTCGGCTCGGCGGCCATCCAGCTGTGCAAGGCGTTCGGCAGCCCCTGCTGGGTCAGCGTCGGCTCGGCCGAGCGGCTGGCCTATTGCGAGGCCCTGGGTGCCCAGGCGGGGGTCGTGCGTGGCGAGGACCTGGAGAGCCTGCGGGATTTCGGGCCCTTCGATGTGATACTCGACCCGGTCGGGGCCAGCTACGCGGCACTGGACCTGCAATTGTTGGCACCCGACGGCCGCTGGGTGCTGATCGGCCTGATGGGCGGGCGCGAGGCGCAACTGGACCTGGCCCAGGTCCTGGTCAAGCGGGTGCAGCTGATAGGTTCGACCCTGCGCAGCCGCGATGACGGGTTCAAGACCGACCTGCTCAGCGATCTGGGTCGGCATGTATGGCCGCTGTTCGCCGAAGGTCGGCTCAAGCCCCAGTTGGCGCGGACCTTCCCGATCAAGGAGGCCGAAACGGCCTTCGACACGCTGGCGACCAATGAGGTCTCGGGCAAGATCGTGCTGCTGATCGACGAAAGCCTGAGCTGATCGACTCTGGCCAGGGTCGCTGTCGCCACGCAACAGCGACCCCGTAGGAGCCAGCTTGCTGGCGATCAAAATCGCCAGGATTGCACCCCACCCCAACGCCCGAAAAACCTAAGCCCGCGAAAGTAGGCCTCTAGACAGCGTTTGGGATGGCGATTGGTTTAATCAATCAATCTAATGCTCTCAATCAATAAGCTCTTTCACGCTGACTGCCTTATGCTCCCTCCTGTCGTTTTCCAAACCCCATGAGGATCTTGCAAATGTCTCTGATCAACACCGAAGTCAAACCTTTCAAGGCCAACGCGTTCCACAATGGCAAGTTCATCGAAGTCACCGAGCAATCCCTGAAAGGCAAGTGGTCGGTCCTGATCTTCATGCCGGCCGCCTTCACCTTCAACTGCCCGACTGAAATCGAAGACGCCGCCAACAACTACGCCGAGTTCCAGAAGGCCGGTACCGAGGTGTACATCGTCACCACCGATACCCACTTCTCCCACAAGGTCTGGCACGAAACCTCCCCGGCAGTGGGCAAGGCGCAGTTCCCGCTGATCGGCGACCCGACCCACGCGCTGACCCGTGCGTTCGGCGTGCATATCGAAGAAGAAGGCCTGGCGCTGCGTGGCACCTTCCTGATCAACCCGGAAGGCGTGATCAAGACCGTGGAAATCCACTCCAACGAGATCGCCCGCGACGTCTCCGAAACCCTGCGCAAGCTGAAGGCCGCCCAGTACACCGCCAGCCACCCGGGCGAAGTCTGCCCGGCCAAGTGGAAAGAGGGTGAAGCCACTCTGGCACCATCGTTGGACCTGGTCGGCAAAATCTAAAAAAAACGGGTTCAAAGCTGCTGCGCTCGGCTTTGCAGCGTTGAAATCAGGCTCGGGCTTGCTCATTTACAGCTCGTAAACTCCGCGCCCTCGCCTGATTTCGCCTTGCCTAGCCTTCGCTCGCGACGCTTTCAAGCCCGTTTTTACGCAGAACAATGCGCTTAAGGGCTGCCACCCAGCCCTGCCAGTGCCCGAACGCCCGGGCGTGATCCGCTCGGGCGTTGTTGTCTCCGAATTCAGTAAAAGGAACCACATCATGTTGGACGCCACGCTTAAAACCCAGTTGAAGGCCTACCTCGAGAAGGTCACCCAGCCGTTCGAGATCGTCGCGTCCCTCGATGACAGCGCGAAATCCCAGGAGCTGCTGGCGCTGCTGCAGGACATCGTCAGCCTGACCGACAAGATCGGGCTGAAAACCGATGGCAATGACGGCCGCACGCCGTCCTTCGCCCTCAACCGTCCCGACGGGAAGATGGGCCTGCGTTTCGCCGGCATTCCCATGGGGCACGAATTCACCTCACTGGTGCTGGCGCTGCTGCAGGTCGGCGGCCATCCGTCCAAGCTGGACGCCGACACCATCGAACAGATCAAGGCCATCGAAAGCGACTTCCAGTTCGAGAGCTATTTCTCCCTGTCCTGCCAGAACTGCCCGGACGTGGTGCAGGCGTTGAACCTGATGGCCGTGCTCAATCCGAACATTCGCCACGTCGCCATCGACGGTGCGCTGTTCCAGGACGAAGTCGAGCGGCGCCAGGTCATGTCGGTGCCGAGCATCTACCTGAACGGCGAGCTGTTCGGCCAGGGTCGCATGGGCGTCGAGGAAATACTCGCCAAGCTCGACACCGGCGCCAGTGCCCGCGACGCCGAGAAGCTCGACGCCAAGGCCGCCTTCGACGTGCTGGTGGTCGGCGGTGGCCCGGCCGGTGCCGCGGCCGCCATCTATGCGGCGCGCAAGGGCATTCGCACCGGTGTGGCCGCCGAACGCTTCGGCGGCCAGGTGCTGGACACCATGGCCATCGAGAACTTCATCTCGGTCCAGGAGACCGAGGGGCCGAAGCTGGCCCGCGCCCTGGAAGAGCATGTGCGCCAGTACGAGGTCGACATCATGAACCTGCAGCGCGCCAGCGCGCTGATCCCGGCCAAGGAGGCCGGCGGTCTGCATGAGGTCCGCTTCGACAGCGGTGCGACCCTCAAGGCCAAGACCCTGATCCTGGCCACAGGCGCCCGCTGGCGCGAAATGAATGTGCCCGGCGAGCAGGAGTATCGCGGCCGCGGCGTGGCCTACTGTCCGCACTGCGACGGTCCGCTGTTCAAGGGCAAGCGCGTGGCGGTGATAGGCGGCGGCAACTCGGGCGTCGAGGCGGCCATCGACCTGGCGGGTCTGGTCGCCCACGTCACCCTGATCGAGTTCGACAGCCAGTTGCGCGCCGACGCCGTGCTGCAACGCAAGCTCGCCAGTCTGGCCAACGTGAGCGTGATCAAGAGCGCGCTGACCACCGAAGTGCAGGGCGACGGGCAGAAGGTCAAGGCGCTGGTCTATAAGGACCGTGGCACCGAGCAACTGCACAGTATCGAGCTGGAAGGCATCTTCGTGCAGATCGGCTTGCTGCC
>DATDTH010000625.1:0-7622 GCA_035290985.1 Pseudomonas sp.
GGTCGCAGTAGTCGTCGGCGATGATCGGGATGCGTCGGCCGACCAGGGGCAGCTCGACAAAGGTGCCGATCAGCGCCTTGTAGCGCTCGTCTTCCGGGTGCACGGCCACGGCGGCGTCGCCGAGCATGGTTTCCGGGCGGGTGGTGGCGACCACCAGATAGTCCAGGCCGTCGGCGGTCTGGTTACCGTCGGCCAGCGGGTAGCGCAGGTTCCACAGGCTGCCTTTCTCGTCGTGGTTTTCCACTTCGAGGTCGGAGATGGCGGTGTGGAACTTGGTGTCCCAGTTGACCAGACGCTTGCCGCGATAGATCAGGCCGTCCTGGTGCAGGCGCACGAAGGCTTCTTTAACGGCTTCGGACAGGCCCTCGTCCATGGTGAAACGCTCGCGCGACCAGTCCACCGAGCTGCCCAGACGCCGGATCTGCCGGGTGATGGTGCCACCGGACTGCTCCTTCCACTCCCAGACTTTTTCCAGGAATTTCTCGCGGCCCAGGTCGTGGCGACCTATGCCTTCGGCGGCCAGTTGGCGCTCGACCACCATCTGGGTGGCGATACCGGCATGGTCGGTACCCGGCTGCCACAGGGTGTTGCGGCCCTGCATGCGGCGAAAGCGAATCAGCGCATCCATGATCGAGTTGTTGAAACCATGGCCCATGTGCAGGCTGCCGGTGACGTTCGGCGGCGGAATCATGATGGTGTAGGGCTCGCCGGAACCTTGCGGGGCGAAGTAGTTGTTCTGCTCCCAGGTCTGGTACCAGGTGGCTTCAATGGCGTGGGGCTGGTAGGTCTTGTCCATGCGCGGCGGGACCCTATGGGCAACTGATCGGGAAAGCCGGCAAGTATAACGGGGAAGCCCTGCCAGACGTAAGGTCGGACGTCGAGTCGTGGGTAGGCTGCGGACGGGGGACGATTCTCCAGACCGTAGGTCGGGTTAGCGAAGCGTAACCCGACAGCGATGTCGTCGGGTTAGCAAGACGTAACCCAATGACCTACGGAAATCACCTCGGCGGCGTAGCGGCGGGTGGGGCCGCCTAGGTGAAACCCGCGAATAGAGGCTGCGGGCTTGCCGTTAGCCCTTGCGCTGGGCGATCAGACGGTCGAGCCGGGCATCCAGACCGTAGGTCGGGTTAGCGAAGCGTAACCCGACAGCGATGTCGTCGGGTTAGCAAGACGTAACCCGACCTACGGAAATCACCTCGGCGGCGTAGCGGCGGGTGGGGCCGCCTAGGTGAAACCCGCGAATCTTGGGGCAGCGGGCTTGGCGTTTAGCAGGCCCTTGAAAAACGTAGGCGAGGCAGCCGAGACAAGGCAAAAACAGGCGAGGAAGCGGAGTTTACTGGGTGTAAATGAGCATTCCGAGCCTGTTTTTAACGCCGTATCGGCAACGCAGGTAGTTTTTCAACAGCCTGTTAGCCCTTGCGCTGGGCGATCAGGCGGTCAAGCCGGGCATCCAGACGGCGTTTGAGCTCGGCCTCGATCTGTGGCACGAAATCGTCGAGCACATCCTGCAGGATCAGCTGGGCGGCGGCGCGCAGCTCGGTCTGCAGGCGGGCCTGTTCACCGGGGGAGGCCAGGGGCCGCTGTACGCTCGGTGCCACGGGCACGGCGGGAGGCGCTGAGCGCAACGCGGGCGGCGGGGCAGGGCTGGCGAGTGGCGATTGGCTGGAGGTTGGACTAGTAAGCCTCGAGTTTTCGAGCCCGGAACTATCGCGTCCCGGACTATCGAGTCCCGGGCGTTCGTGCCCCGGACTGACCACATCGGACAGCAGCGGAATCAGGGCCGGATCCACGGAGTCGGTCAGCAGTGGCGGTTCCGAGCTGCCGTTGCCCACCAGGAATTCGCGGATCGACTCGAGGTCGTCCAATAGATGGGCGGGTCTGTGGGGTGGTTTTGGACTGTCCATGGGGCGTAGCTATGGGGTCTGCAGTAAGGTCTAGAGTTCGACTCGTTTGGGATCATAGCCGCGCTGGCGATAGCTGAGAAAGTTTTCCCGGCAGGCGGTCAGCAGATCTGGCTCCTGGTTGACGATTTCGATCACCCGGCTGAAGCGCTCGACGAAAGGCGAGATGCTGCTGTCGAGGTTGATCAGCACACCCTGCTGGGCGCTGGGTTCATCATTCAGCCCTATCACCACGGGGGCCTGGGGGTTGTCCTGATGCAGGTCGTGGGGCACGAAACTCTCCGGCTTCACGCGCCAGAGCAACTCGTCGAGCGAGGCGCACTGGGCGGCATCGCGGCCGCGCAGAAACACCGGCAAGCCATGGCGCCAGGCTTTCATCGCCAGCTGGCAGGCCGCCCGCAAGCGGTCGGCCGGGCTGGCGGAGGAAAGTACATAGAATTCTATTCGCGGCATGGCGTGCCCATCGCTCCCAGGTGATCCGGATCAGGCACCGCAGCGATCAATCAGGTACTGGGTCAGCAGCGGCACCGGCCGTCCGGTGGCGCCTTTTTCCTTGCCGCCGCTGATCCAGGCGGTCCCGGCGATGTCCAGGTGCGCCCAGTGGTACTTCTTGGCGAAGCGCGAGAGGAAGCAGCCGGCGGTGATGGTGCCGGCTTTCGGCCCGCCGATATTGCCGATGTCGGCGAACGGGCTGTCCAGCTGCTCCTGGTATTCGTCGAACAGCGGCAACTGCCAGGCGCGGTCGTCGGCGGCCTGGCCGGCCTTGAGGAGCTGCTGCACCAGTTGCTCGTCGTTGCCCATCAGGCCCGAGGTATTGCTGCCCAGGGCGACGATGCAGGCGCCGGTCAGGGTGGCGATATCGATCACCGCCTGGGGCTTGAAGCGCTCGGCGTAGGTCAGGGTGTCGCACAGCACCAGGCGGCCTTCGGCGTCGGTGTTGAGGATTTCCACGGATTGCCCGCTCATGGTGGTGACTATGTCGCCCGGGCGGGTGGCGCCGCCGCTGGGCATGTTCTCGGCGCAGGCCAGCAGGCAGACCAGGTTGAGCGGCAACTGCAGCTCCAGCACGGCCCGCAGGGTGCCGAACACGCTGGCGGCGCCGCACATGTCGTACTTCATCTCGTCCATGCCGGCGGCGGGTTTGATGCTGATGCCACCGGTGTCGAAGGTGATGCCCTTGCCGACCAGGGCGAAGGGTTTGTCGTCCTTCTTGCCTCCCTGGTAATGCATCACGATCAGGCGCGGCGGCTGGTCGCTGCCCTGGGCGACGGCGAGGAAGGCACCCATGCCCAGTGTCTTGAGTTGTTTTTCGTCGAGGATCTCGACTTTCAGGTTCTTGTGGGCCTTGCCCAGGGCCTGGGCCTCGGCGGCGAGAAAGCTCGGGTGGCAGAGGTTCGGCGGCAGGTTGCCGAGGTCGCGGGTGAAGGCCATGCCGGCGGCGATCGCCTGGGCCTGGACGGCGCCACGGCTCACCTCGGCCTGCTGGGGCTTGTCGGTCAGCAGGGTGTATTTCTTCAGGGCCGGTGCGCTGGCCTTCTCGCTCTTGAAACGATCGAACACATATTGGCCGTCTGCCAGAGTCTCCACCATCAAGCGGGCCTTGCCATAGGCGTCGCGCCCGCTGACCTTCAGTTCATCCAGGGCCAGTACCGCATCGCTGCCGCCCAGGCCCTTGAGGATGCCCTGCACGGCCGTGAGCATTTTGCGAAATTGACGGTCCGAGAGTGGCTCGTCCTTACCGCGACCGACCAGCAGTACACGCTCGGCCTTGAGGTTGGCGACCCCGTGCAGCAGCAGGGTCTGGCCTAGCTTGCCGGCCAGGTCGCCGCGCTTCAGGACAGCGGTCAGGGCGCCCGCACTCGCGGCATCCAGCAGTTTGGCGGCCGCGCCGAGTTTGCGTCCCTCGCCTATGGCAACCACCAGGGTGGCGGTTTTCAGGGTTTCCGGGCTGGCGCTTTTGACAATGAATTCCATGACGAGCTGTCCCCAAGACAAAGAGTCACTATTGCAGGATAATGCCGAACATTTTCGATGGCCCGTCTTAGACGGGCTGGCAACAGAGTGGCTAGTGTGAGCGTAGCCGCCTGAGCCTGACAACCCTGGAGTGTCTGGTTTGATTGTCTTCCGTTACCTGTCTCGCGAATTGCTGCTTACCCTGAGTGCGGTCAGTGCCGTGCTGTTGGTGATCATCATGAGCGGGCGTTTCATCAAATACCTGGCACAAGCGGCCCAGGGTGTCCTCGATCCGGGTGTGCTGTTCATGATCATGGGCTTCCGCCTGCCGGGCTTCCTGCAGCTGATCCTGCCCCTGGGCTTGTTTCTCGGCATTTTGCTGGCCTATGGCCGGCTCTACCTCGACAGCGAGATGACCGTGCTCTCGGCCACGGGCATGAGCCAGCAACGCCTGCTGGCCTATACCCTGGCGCCCGCGACGCTGGTGGCGCTGCTGGTGGCCTGGCTGAGCCTGGGGTTGGCGCCCCAGGGCGTGGCCGAGGTGGCACGGATCCTCAATCAGCAGGATGCCCTGACCGAATTCGACACCCTGGTGCCGGGACGCTTTCAGTCGATGAAAAGCGGCTCGCGGGTCACCTATACCCAGACCATGACCGATGATCGCGCCCAGCTGGGTGGTATTTTCATCTCGGAGAAGCGCCTGTCCCGGGATGGCGACAAGGAACGCGGCATCACGGTGCTGGTCGCCGAGAGCGGGCGCCAGGAGATCCAGGCGGACGGCAGCCGCTACCTGATCCTGAAAAACGGCTACCGCTACGACGGCAATCCCGGGCAGGCGGATTACCGCGCCATCCAGTACGACACCTATGGGGTGCTGCTGCCCAAGCCGGAAGTCAGCGGTGATGTCAGCGAGCGCGAGGCCATGCCGACCCGCGAACTGCTCGGCAGCGACAACCGGATGCACCAGGCCGAGCTGCAATGGCGGCTGTCGATTCCCCTGCTGGTGTTCGTCGTGACCCTGCTGGCGGTGCCGCTGTCGCGGGTCAATCCGCGCCAGGGCCGTTTTCTCAAGCTGCTGCCGGCGATCCTGCTCTATATGGCCTATCTGTCGTTATTGATCGCCGCCCGCGGCGCCTTGAACAAGGGCAACATTCCCCTGCACCTGGGCCTGTGGTGGGTACACGGGCTGTTCTTCGCCATTGGCCTCGGCTTGCTGTACTGGGAGCCGTTACGCCTGAAATGGCAGAGCCGCCGCGCCGCAGGAGCACTGACTCATGGGTAAGTTGGACCGTTACATCGGTACTCAGGTGTTCTTCGCGATTCTCGCCGTACTGGGCGTCATAGTCGGCCTGGCCCTGCTGTTTGCCTTTATCGATGAGCTGGGTGATGTCGACGAGGCCTATAACCTGGCGGCGGCCACCTATTATGTGCTGCTGACCACGCCCCGGCGAATCTACGAGATGTTGCCAATGGCGGCCTTGATCGGTTGCTTGATCGGGCTCGGCAGCCTGGCCAGCAGCAGCGAGTTGACCGTGATGCGTGCGGCCGGCGTCTCCCTGGGACGGATTGTCTGGGCGGTGATGAAGCCGATGCTGGCCCTGCTGCTGGCCAGTATTCTGATCGGTGAAAACCTGGCCCCCTATAGCGAGAACCTGGCCCAGGCCGGTCGGGCCATGGCCCAGGGCGGCGGCGAGGCGCAGAGCGCCAAGCGCGGCCTGTGGCACCGCCAGGGCGAGGAATTCGTGCATATCAACGCGGTGCAGCCCAACGGGGTGCTGTTCGGCGTGACCCGTTACCGCCTGGATGAGCAGCGCCATATGCTGTCCTCCAGCTTCGCCAAGCGAGCCTCGTTCAAGGGCGATCATTGGCAGCTGGAACAGGTGGCAACCACCCATTTCCGTGGACGCAGCACCGAGGTCATCCAGTCGCCCAGCGAGCGCTGGGAGGTCGAGTTGAATCCGCAGTTGCTCGGCACCGTGGTGCTGGAGCCCGAGGCGCTCTCGGTCAGCGGGCTCTGGAGCTATATCCATTACCTGGCCGAGCAGGGGCTGAACAACGGGCGCTACTGGCTGGCGTTCTGGAGCAAGGTGCTGCAGCCGCTGGTCACGGCGGCCCTGGTGCTGATGGCGATTTCCTTCGTCTTCGGCCCGCTGCGCTCGGTCACCCTGGGACAGCGGGTCTTTACCGGAGTGCTGGTGGGCTTCGTGTTCCGCATCGCCCAGGACCTGCTGGGGCCATCCAGCCTGGTGTTCGGCTTTTCGCCGCTGTTCGCGGTGCTGGTTCCGGCCGCCATCTGTGCACTGGCAGGTACCTGGTTGCTGCGTCGAGCGGGCTAACAGACGCGGGGCAATGAAAAAAGCCGGCCTCGCGCCGGCTTTTTGCTGGGCGTCTATTTCTTGTGGATGTTCTTCGGCAGCTGCACGATGCGGCTGTCGGAATAGATGTCGTGCCAGCTGCGCTTGTCCTTGTCCCAGAGACTCCAGAGAAACCCCAGGCCCAGGCACAGCCAGGACGCCATGGCGACCAGAAAGCGCAGCAAGGCCTGCCACAGGCTGATGGCGCTGCCGTCGGCGTTCTGCACGCGAATGTTCCAGACCTGCATGCCCAGGGTCTGGCCGGTGTGGGTCCAGAACTTGGCGAAGAAGCCGAACAGGCCGAGCAGCAGCAGGGTGGACAGCAGGGGGTCGCCATCCAGGGCCCCGGCGTCGGTCCATTGCCTGAGCTGGGCTTCGCCATAGAGGCCCATCAGGGCCAGCTTGTAGGCGAAGGCGATCACCAGCAGCAGCGCCACGCTCAGCAGGAAGTCGTAGAAGATGGCGGCCAGGCGGCGAGCCAGGCCGGCAGCGGGGAACTCGCCCTGCGGGCGTAGCAGGTGTTTCGGCATGATCGGCTCATTCGGGTAAGGGGGGCGTCATCATACCGGGGGGCCGCGACAGGCGCACAAAAAAGCCCCTGTTGTCGCCAGCAGGGGCTTCTCCAACACTGGCCGATTAATTCAGGACTTGCACCTGATCGGCCTGCAGACCTTTTTGACCCTGCACTGCAATGAAACTGACGCGCTGGCCCTCTTTCAGACTCTTGAAGCCGTTGCCTTCGATTGCACGAAAATGCACAAACAGATCAGGGCCGTTTTCCGGAGTGATAAAACCAAAACCTTTCTCGTCGTTAAACCACTTGACGGTACCGTTCTGACGATTCGACATGTCTTATTTCCTAGTAACTAGAGTTGATGACAGCCCATGGGGTGTATGGGCTGGACTGGTTGCAGAGAGTAAGAAACATCGAACGGGATGTAGCAAATCTATCGAGGATCTACTGCACCAGGTCACGATTCACGGCGACCCATGCAAACACAGTGACAAAACTCTACGCCAAGTCTTTGAAGAAAAACAACCCCGCTAAGTGCCTGGTAATGGCTGTAAGCATATGGCCTTGTGCAATGCGTTAAGCCCTTGAAACAGTAATGGTGAAAGTGGCAAAGTGCCTGCGATTTGAAATCACCTAGCAGTCATTTTTAACCCTTGGCAAGCGCCTTGTTTTGATATAAATAATTAATAATTAGCTCATTATTAATTAGTGTTCTTATTGTAAGTGTTCCTGGGCTGCGAATTGTTGCATGCCGCTTTGCAAGGGGGTCTTGTCCAGTGCCAGCCAGGCCGCTGCATTGTCCTGCTCGGTCTCGGCCAGCCAGAGTTCTCCCTGGGCCCGCAGGGCCTCGGCCGGCAAGGCCAGCAGCTCGCGTGTGTCCAGGTGCAGGATGGCGCCAGG
>DATDTH010000626.1:0-7262 GCA_035290985.1 Pseudomonas sp.
GCCGACCTTTTTGCCGAAAAGACCGCTCTAGTCCTTGCCTCCGCATAAATTCAGATATTTATCTGACTAAAATCTCGCCACTATCGCCCCCTCCGGCCTAATACGGATCGGCATGCTCTGGCAGGGTGTGCTCAGCGCACCGAGGCATTGCGGCGGGTGCCGACCTCCCGATTTATTTATCGAGCAGGCTTTAAAAGCAGATTTTTA
Organism: Pseudomonas sp.; assembly: GCA_035290985.1. Taxonomy (GTDB): domain Bacteria; phylum Pseudomonadota; class Gammaproteobacteria; order Pseudomonadales; family Pseudomonadaceae; genus Aquipseudomonas. The sequence continues at coordinate 208 of DATDTH010000626.1, forward strand.
TCGGTTATAAAATCACTCAACGAAGGGCGGCCTTCGATCTGCCGCTTCTCCATGGTCACGGCGCCTCTGCTAGGTTCAGAGAAGCCCTGAATAACCGCACGCACGAGGTGTTTCTGTCATGTCCCGTACCGTCACCGTCGCCGCCACTCAGATGGCCTGCTCCTGGGATCGCGCCGCGAATATCGCCAATGCCGAGAAGCTGGTGCGCCAGGCCGCGGCAAAGGGCGCGCAGATCATCCTGATCCAGGAACTGTTCGAGACGCCCTACTTCTGCCAGAAACCCAACCCGGATTACCTGCAGCTGGCCACCTCGGTGGAAGCCAACGCGGCCATCGCGCACTTTCAGAAAGTCGCCAAGGAGCTGGCCGTAGTGCTGCCGATCAGTTTCTTCGAGCACGCCGGCCGCGCGCGGTTCAACAGCATCGCGATCATCGACGCCGACGGCCAGAACCTCGGCATCTACCGCAAGAGCCATATCCCGGATGGCCCCGGCTACCACGAAAAATACTATTTCAACCCGGGCGACACCGGCTTCAAGGTCTGGAATACCCGTTACGCCAAGATCGGTGTCGGCATCTGCTGGGACCAGTGGTTCCCCGAGTGCGCGCGCAGCATGGCGCTGCTGGGCGCCGAAATCCTCTTCTACCCGACCGCCATCGGCAGCGAACCCCATGACCAGAGCATCAGCTCCCGCGATCACTGGCAGCGCGTGCAGCAAGGCCACGCCGGCGCCAACCTGATGCCGCTGGTCGCCAGTAACCGCATCGGCCGCGAGGACCAGGACGGCTATCACATCAGCTTCTACGGCTCGTCCTTTATCGCCAACCAGTTCGGCGAAAAGGTCGAGGAAGCCAACGAAACCGAGGAAAGCGTGCTGGTGCACAGCTTCGACCTGGACCAGCTGGAGCATACCCGCAGCGCCTGGGGCAGCTTCCGCGACCGCCGACCGAACCTCTACGGGCCACTCAAGACCCTGGATGGCTCGCTGACATCCGAGTAAGGGATCACTGAATCGCCCCTTTCCAGCCATGGGAAAGGGGATCGAACCTATAGAAACAGGTAACGCAATGACCACCCTGAACAGCACCCCCCGCGCCGACGGCTTCCGCATGCCGGCCGAGTGGGAAGCCCATAGCCAGACCTGGATGGTCTGGCCCGAGCGCCCGGACAACTGGCGCCTCGGCGGCAAGCCGGCCCAGGCCGCGTTCACCGCCGTGGCCAAGGCCATCGCACGCTTCGAGCCGGTGACCGTCTGCGTCTCGGCTGGCCAGTACGAGAATGCCCGCGCCCGCCTCGACGACCCGGCGATCCGGGTGGTCGAGATGAGCACCGACGACGCCTGGGTACGCGACACCGGGCCGACCTTCGTCACCGATGGCCAGGGCGGTGTGCGCGGCGTGGACTGGACCTTCAATGCCTGGGGCGGTTTCGATGGCGGCCTCTATGCCCCCTGGCAACGGGACGACCAGGTGGCCCGCAAGATCCTGGAGATCGAAGGCTGCCCGCGCTACCGCACCGAAGGCTTCGTCCTGGAAGGCGGCTCCATCCATGTGGACGGCGAAGGCACCCTGATCACCACCGAGGAATGCCTGCTCAACCGCAACCGCAATCCGCACCTGTCCCGTGAACAGATCGAAGCCGTGCTGCGCGAGCAGTTGGCGGTCGACAGCGTCATTTGGCTGCCGGAAGGTCTGTTCAACGACGAAACCGACGGCCATGTCGACAACTTCTGCTGTTTCGTGCGCCCCGGCGAGGTGCTGCTGGCCTGGACCGACGACAGTCACAACCCCAATTATCCGCGCTGCCAGGCAGCCCTGCGGGTCCTGGAAAGCGCCAAGGATGCACGGGGTCGCAGCCTGATCGTGCACAAGATGCCGATCCCCGGCCCGCTCCATGCCAGCGAGGCGGAGTGCGCCGGCGTCGACCTGGTGGCCGGCACCCAGGAACGCAGCCCCGCAGCGCGCCTGGCCGGCTCCTACGTCAACTTCCTGATCGTCAACGGTGGCATCATCGCACCGAAATTCGACGACCCCATGGACGCGATCGCCGAGACCATCCTCACGCAGCTGTTCCCGACGCACGAGGTGGTGATGGTGCCGGGTCGGGAAATCCTGCTGGGCGGCGGCAATATCCATTGCATCACCCAGCAACAGCCGGCACCGCAAGTGCGTTAGAGCGCGCCTTACTCTCCTTGCGGTTAGGGGAAGAAATTGCGCAAAAATTCGCGGGTTTCACCCGCCCTACCAGAGCTTCGCCAAAGTGCTTTTCGTAGGGTGGCGTTAGCCGCGCAGAAAACCGGACTGGCAAACCACGCCGCACTCGCCGCGCGGCGTAACCCACGCGGACAGGCGCTTAGAGACAGCGGTTTTCGCCGACGCGCTGCGGTGCGCTGAGCGCACCCTACGCCCCCCCTGATCCACTGGCTTAGCCGAAGCGCACAATGAAAAAGCCCGGAGCAGTGTCCGGGCTTTTTTCATGGATCGATACGCGGGACGGCTATCAGAACAGCGGCAGGGTGTAGCTGAGGATCAGGCGGTTCTCGTCGATGTCGCGGCCGAAGTTGTTGCGCATGGTCGCGTTGCGCCATTTCAGCCCCAGATTCTTGAAGCTGCCCTCCTGGACCACATAGGCGATGTCCATATTCCGTTCCCACTCGCGGCCATCGGACGCGCTGCCGCGGTCGATATTGTCGCCGCTCAGGTAGCGGGTCATAAAGGTCAGGCCCGGAATGCCGATCGAGGCGAAGTTGAAGTCGTAACGGGCCTGCCAGGAGGTTTCGTCCTTGGCGGCGAAGTTGCCGATCTGCACGTAGTTGACCAGGAAGGGGTCAGTGCCGCCGACATAGGCGAAGCCGGTATCGCCGCTCATCTTCTGATAGCCCAGGCCCAGGCTGTGGCCGCTCAGGGCATAGGTGAACATGGCGCCGAAGGCCTGGTTGTCGACGTTGCTCGCACCATCGTCGGTGGAGCGGGCGTAGCGCAGGTCGGTCTTCAGCGACTGCTTGTCGGCCAGCGCCAGCACATGCACCAGATTGAAGGAATGCTGTTTGTACAGGTCCTCCAGGTTGCTGTAGTAGTAGCCGCCGGTCAGGCTGTCGGTCAGCTTGTAGCTGCCGCCGGCGAAGACGAACTCATTGGCCTGGTTCGCGGCGCTACCGCCCTTGAAACTGATCCCGCTCAGCGAGTAGGTGTTGAGGGTCATGTCCTCGTAATCGCTGGAGTTGCGGTTATTCACCTCGTCCAGGTAACCGGCGTCCAGGGTCAGCCCGGAGAGGTCCTTGGAGACCAGCTGGCCACCGCGAAATACCTGGGGCAGCAGGCGGCTGTCGCTGGAACCGATCGCCTGGTTCTTCAATTGTAGGGTGCCTACCTTGAGGATGCTCTCGGCCAGCCTGGCCTTGGCAGTCAAGCCCAGGCCCGCGTAGTTGTCCTGGGAACCGCCGGAGGCGCGATCCGGGACCAGCAGGCCACTGCCGGCGGTGCCGTCACCGGAATCCAGCTTGACGCCCAAAGTGCCCAAGGCATCGACGCCGAAGCCCACAGTGCCTTCGGTGTAGCCGGACTCCAGGCGCAGCAGGAAACCCTGGGCCCACTCTTCCTGCTTGGCCTGCCCGGTCCCTTCGCGGAAATCCCGGTTGAAATAGAAATTGCGCGCTTCGACGCTGGCTTTGCTGTCGTCGATAAAAGCGCCGTGGGCGACCTGGGACAGGCCCAGTGTGCTGGCGGCAATGGCCAACGCCAGGGAGGACATTCTCATTGTTATTGCTCCAGTGGTTCAGGGGGACACATCGGCTCGGCAACAGCCTTCGCGGGCGAAACGCCATGGGCGAGCCGAATTCAATCGTTCACCTCAACGCGGTACGACGACACGCGTGGAGGCGAACGGAATTCAGGACTGCGCGATGGCGCGGGTCGGCGACTGGATCGGCGCGAGCGGACGACGGGTGAGGCTGGAGGAACAGGCGAGGTTCATCGGCGCAGGTCTCTGGTTCTTATTGTGAGCCGGCCGTAGGGCCGGTCTTGGGTCTGCACAGCCATAGCAGGGACTGTGCCAGGCACCCGAAAACCGGCCTGGAGCGCCCTGGGCCGGGCATTCCAGTTATGGAGCAGAGGGATTAACGCGGGGCCGCCCGGCATGAACAGGCGGATTGTCGCCAAGGACTCAGGCCTCGCCGGCGGATTCTCGCCAAAACCGAACGCAGAGGCTCAGCCGAGTACGATCTGGTCCTTGCCCTGGCGCTTGGCCTGGTACATGGCCGCGTCCGCCCTGGCGAACAAGGCATCCAGGCTGGCATCGGGTGCGCGCAGGCTGGTGAGCCCCTGGCTGATGGTGACATTGAAGACCTGCTCGCCCGAACTGAAGCGCAGGCGCTGCACCTCACGCTGCAGGCGCTCGGCGATCTGCAGCGCCAGCTTCGGCTCGCAGCCGGGGAATACCGCGGCGAACTCCTCGCCACCGATGCGACCGAACAGGTCCTCCCGACGCAAGACCCCACTGCATTTGGCGATCTGCTGCAGCACCTGGTCGCCCATCTGATGGCCATAGGTGTCGTTGATCACCTTGAAGTTGTCGATGTCCAGCAGCAGGAACGCCATGGGGCTGTCGAACTCGCAGGCGTATTCGAACTCGCGCCGGGCGCACTCGAAGAAATGCCGGCGGTTGCTGCTCTGAGTCAGCACATCGGTGGTCGCCAGGCGTTGCAGCTCGTTCTCCAGCTGCTTCTTCTCGGTGATGTCTTCGGCAATGCCGACCACTATCCGGGATTGCCCGGGCTCCTTGGACGGACTGAGAAAACACTTGTCGCTCAACCAGCGCAACTGGCCGTCGGCGCGGATGATGCGGTATTCGCGATCCTCCACCGCGCCCTTGTCGAGCACCTCGGCCAGGCTCTGGGCGGCGTACTCGAGGTCGTCCGGGTAAATGCTGTTGCGCCATTCGCTGGCCTCGGCCAACAGCGCCGCCGCCGAACTGCCGAACACCCGCTCGTAGGCCGGGCTGACGTAGATCATCTGCTGGGTCTGCCAATCGAAGGCCCAGAGCACCGCATTGACGCTGGCCAGCAACACGCTGAACAGCTGCTCGCGCTCACCCAGGCGGGTCACCTCGGCGCGGGCATGCATCAGGGCCAACAGGGTCTCGACCGGCGCGGGCAATTCGACCAACTCGGTCGACGGGGTATTTTCGGGAAATGGATTCTTGGTGCTCACCGGCGCCACCTCTGCCGTAGATGCATGCGCATGCATGCAGGCACAACGAAAAAAAAGCCCGCCGAACGGGCGGGCCTTATTGTCAGAGGGCGTGGCGCGGATGAAGTTCCTGGCGCGGCGCACCAGAGCGGAGCGCCGCGATAGGTGGTATTCAGGCGAGCGTGGGGCGCAGCGAATAGGTCTTCAACTGCTCGGCGAAGTCACGCAGCGACTGGATACCGCTGGCCTCGGCCTCGTGCACCCAGAGCTTGATGGCCTCGAGCATTTCGTGACCGTTGGAACTGGTCTTGATCCAGATCTGCTGCAGCGCCAGGCGCTTTTCATAGATCACCTTCAATGCCTGGCTCTGCTCCAGCATGGCCTGGATACGCGCCTGGTGCTGGTCGTTGAGCAGACTCGGCTCCCGGGACAGCAGCCCCTTGGCGCGGCGGAACAGGTGCCGCACCGAGGCATCGGCCTTGGCCAGCTCCTGCTGCACCAGCGGCACTATGACCAGCTTGCGGTACTGGGCCATGATCTGGAACCTGTTGTTGAGGATGGCCATGGCGGTGTCCATGTCCAGGCTGCGCTTGCCACTGACCCGATGGGCGATCGGCGCCACGCGCTGCACCTTGGCCAGGCCGAAGAAGCTGAACAGCTGGATCCAGGCCCAGCCCAGGTCGAACTCCCAGGGCTTGACCGACAGCTTGGCCGAGTTCGGGTAGGTGTGGTGATTGTTGTGCAACTCCTCGCCGCCGATCAGGATGCCCCAGGGCAGCAGGTTGGTGGCCGCGTCGCGGCATTCGAAATTGCGGTAGCCGATGGCGTGGCCCAGGCCGTTGATCACGCCGGCCGCCCAGATCGGGATCCACATCATCTGGATCGCCCAGACGGTGATGCCGAGCACGCCGAACAGGGCCAGGTCGATGATCCCCATCAGCGCCACGCCACCCAACTGATAGCGCGAATAGACATTGCGTTCCAGCCAGTCGTCCGGGCAATTCTTGCCGTAAATGCGCAGGGTATCGGGGTTCGCCGCCTCTTCCCGGTAAAGCTCCGCGCCGCGCCGCAGCACAGTGCCCAGGCCCTTGATCACCGGGCTGTGGGGGTCGTCGACGGTTTCGCACTTGGCGTGATGCTTGCGGTGGATGGCGGTCCACTCGCGAGTCAGCATGGCGGTGGTCAGCCACAGCCAGAACCGGAAGAAGTGCTTGAGGACGGGGTGCAGCTCCAGGGCGCGGTGCGCCGAGTAGCGGTGCAGATAAACCGTGACCCCGACTATGGTCACATGGGTCATCAGCAGGAGCGCGGCCAGCAGTTGCCAGGCGGACAAGTCGAGTAAACCGTTGTACCACATAGGGAGCATTGCCTCGGGGAGAGTAAGACACGGCTTGTCGGCCAAGCCTGCTGCATTATCACCGAGCGCACTGAGAAAACCAGTCAGACTTTTAGAACAGAGCCCGGTCCCTGGCCACCTCGCTATACTCCGGGTCTCCCACCTGAAGTCGATGTATCCATGAGCCATCCCCACCGCGCCCTGTCGTTGACCCTGGTCTATCTGGTGGTGGCCTCGCTCTGGGTATTTTCCAGCGACCGCTTGCTGGGGGGCCTGGACTTGCCGCTGGCTCAACTCGAACACCTGCAACTGTTCAAGGGCCTCGCGTTCGTGCTCTTCAGCAGCGCCCTGCTGTACCTGGTGCTGCACACCCATCAGCGCAGACAGCGGCACAGTCAGCTGCTGCTGCAGCAAAACGAGGAGCGCCTGCAACTGGCCCTCGACGCGGCGCAGGATGGCCTCTGGGACTGGGACATGGGCAACTTGCGAATTTTCTTCTCGCTCAGCTACGCGAAGATCCTCGGCTTGCTGCC
>DATDTH010000627.1:0-3854 GCA_035290985.1 Pseudomonas sp.
CGGCTGGAAGAAGGCATCGTGCTCATGGGGCTGCAAGAGCGGGCCTTCGAGAAAGGCCACCGGCTCGTCGAGAATGGCCCCATCGTTGGCCACCTTGATATAGGTCGCGGTGGCGAAGGCCAGCCAGACGCGGTCATCGGAGATGCGCGTGCGTACCCCTTGGCCGGAATGCGGCAACCACCAGTGCTGCACATCGCCTTCGACGAATTGCCGGGCCGCGGCGCGCAGGATATGGCTGCGGGTGGCCTCCGGCTGGGAGAAGGTCAGGGCCATGCCATCCTGCAACTGATCGCGAAAGCCATAGGCGCCGCTGGCCTGGTAGAAGGCCGAGCGCGCCCAGATGCGGCAGGCGAGCGTCTGGTAGAGCAGCCAGCCGTTGAGCATGATGTCCATCGCCCGGTCCGGGGTTTTCACCTGCACGGCACCGAGGGCGGCCCGCCAATGCTGGGTGACCGCCGCGAGCACCGCGTCGAGATCGGCCTGGCGATACCGGGCGACCAGCGCGCTGGCGTCTTCGTGGGAGCCGCACTGGCCGATAAAGGCGACCAGTTCCAGGCTTTCGCCCGCGGCGAGTTCGATGCTGCACTGCAGCGCCGCGCAGGGATCGAAGCCGGCACCGGTGGTGCCGGACAGCGCTTGGGTGGCGCGCAACGCCGCGGGTGCCGCAGGGCTGCCATTGCGCCCGAGAAACTCACAGCGATCCGCGGTCCAGGCGCTTTGCCGGCCGCCAAGGTCGGCGAAGGCGACACGTCCGGGAAAGGCCGTGCTCCAGGGATTGCGGGCCAACAGCGCGCCGCTGGCTGCATCGACCTGGGTGACGACAAAGGGCCCGGAAACGCCACGCTGGGTCCCCAGCACCCATTCGCTGTAGGCGGTGACCGACAGCCGGCGTGGGCCTGCCGTGAGGTTGCGCAGGGTCAGGCGGGAAATCTTGATCGGGTCGTCCAGGGCCACGTATTGCAGCAGCTCCAGGGCGATGCCCTGGGCCTGGTGCTCGAAGCGGCTGTAGCCGTGGCCGTGGCGGGCGATGTACAGCCCCTGGTCGCGGATCGGCTGTGCCGTGGCGCTGAACAGCGCCAGGCTGTCGTCGTCGCGTACATAGAAGGCTTCGCCGCAGGGGTCGCTGACCGGATCGTTGGACCAGGGCGTGAGCTGGTTTTCCCGGCTGTTCTCGGCCCAGGTGTAGCCGCTGCCCTGGGCCGAGGCCTGGAAGCCGAAGCGCGGGTTGGCGATCACGTTGATCCAGGGTGCCGGTGTGTTGCGGCCCTCTTCGAGCAGGGTCACGTACTCGCGGCCATTCTTGTCGAAACCGCCCAGGCCGTTGAAGAACTCCAGCTCCTGGGCCAGCGCGCTGGACGAGGGCGCCGCGCCTGGCAGCGGCGCTGGGCCCCGGAGCACGGGCGCCTGGCCGAGCACCGGCGCGGCAGAAGGCTTGCTCAGGTGGTTGGCCAGTTGATTGGCGATGGAGCCGCGGCGGGCGAGCAGGGCGACCCGGGCGATCGCGCGCAACAGGGCGCGCGCCTCGACGCTAAGCAGGTCGGCGCGCAGTACATAGACCGAGCCCTGGGCGAGTTCGGCGCCGAAACGTGGCCGCGACTGGCTGCTGCGCACCGCGGTCTCGATGGCGATCTGCAGGTCCTGCAGGTAGGAGCTGGCATGCTCGTTGATTATCACCAGGTCCACGCCCAGGCGCTTCATCCGCCAGTATTCGTGGGCCCGCAACAGCTGGCGCACCTGGGCGATGTCCTGGAGGTCGTCGATGCGCAGCAGGACGATCGGCAGGTCGCCGGAAATGCCGTGGGGCCAGAGCCCCGACTGTGGGCCGGCACCGCGGACGATCGCCGCCGAAGGCGCCCGGAAGCGCGGGTCGGCATACAGGATGGGCGCGGCCAGGCGCTGAAAGTCCGCCGCCTCCGCCGCCCGAATGTCGAGGTGGCGCAGTTGCACCTGGGCCTGGGTCCAGGCCAGGGTCTTGGCCCGCTCGAACGCGCTGCGGTCGTGGTGCTGGTCGACCAGGTCGAGCAGTTCCTCCCGGGAGGCGGCAACCAGGGTCCAGAAGGCGACGCGGGCGACCTTGCCCGAATCAACCCGGACCCGGTACTTGAGCGCGAAGATCGGGTCGAGCACGGTGCCGACGCTGTTCGACAGCGCCTGGCCCTCGACCAGTACGGCAGCCGCGGCGACGCTCGGGCCCTGGCCGATAAAACGCGCGCGGTCGGACTCGTACTGCGGGTCGGCGGTGATCTCGCCCTCGACCACGGCAAAGTGCGCGGCCCATACCTGGGCCTCGCCGTGGGCGCGTGGACGCCGGGTGGCCAGCAGCGCGCCGAACTCGGCGAGGTATTCGGTGATTACGAACAGCTTGGCGAAGGCCGGGTGGGCGTTGTCGGTGGCGGGGCTGGTCAGCACCACCTCGGCGTAGGAGATCAGCTCGATTTCGCGGGCCTGGCGACCGCAGTTGACCAGGGAGACCCGCCGCACTTCGCCGTCGTCCTCGCCCGAGACCAGCACTTCCAGGCTGGTGGTCAGCTGGCCATCGTGGTGGGTGAATTCGGCGCGGTCCTCGGCGAATATCACCTCGGTGCAATCCGTCGTGCTGCCGTTGGGCTGTGCGCCGGCGGACCAGACGCGGCCGTCCTGGGTGTCGCGCAGGAAGATGAAGGACCCGTAATCGTCGCGGGTCGCGTCTTCGCGCCAGCGGGTGACGGCGATATCGCGCCAGCGGCTGTAACCCGCACCCCCGGCGGTGAGCATCACCGCGTAGCGGCCGTTGCTGAGCAAATGGGTGATGGGCGGCGCGTCCGCCGCCGGGGCGGTGAGCCGGCGCAGGGTCTGCAGCTCGTCGCCGGTCTCGACGGCACGAATCCTCACCTCTTCGGCCCGTGGATGGGCGATGGCCACGTCCCGCGGCATGCGCTCCTGCAACAGCAGTTCGCAGGCCTGGATCATGGGTTCGCGATGAAAGCGCGCGCGCATCTGCCCGTCCTGCAGGGTGTTGGCGATGGCGACTATGGTCATGCCCTGATGGTGGGCCATGAAGTTGCGCACTATGGCCACGGCCTGGCCTTCGGGCAGGCGGGTGCGGGTGAAGTCCAGTGCCTCGTAGAAGCCGTAGCGACCCAAGGCGCCCATTTCACCCAGGCGCTGGTAGTTCTGCTGCGCCCCCAGGGGGTCGACCATGGTCGCCAGTCCGGTGGCATAGGGGGCGATCACCACATTTTCCGCCAGGCCGCGCTTGAGGCCCAGGCCCGGCACGCCGAAATTGGAATACTGGTAGGTGAACTCCATGTCGCGGGCGTTGTAGGCCGACTCCGAGACGCCCCAGGGAATGCCCAGGGCCTGTCCGTAGGCCTGCTGACGCTGCACCACCAGGCGGTTGGTCTGTTCCAGCAGGCTGCCGGCCGGGGCGCGCATCACCAGGGACGGCATCAGGTATTCGAACATCGAGCCGGACCAGGAGATCAGCGCCGAGGCGTTGCCCAGGGGGGTGGCCGTGCGCCCCAGGCGGAACCAATGGCGGGTGCTGGCGTCACCCTTGGCGATGGCGAACAGGCTGGCCAGGCGGGCTTCGGACGCCAGCAGGTCGTAACAGCTGGGGTCCAGGCTGTTATCGGCCAGGGAGTAACCGATCGACAGCAGCTTGCGCTCGGGGTCGAGCAGAAAGGCGAAGTCCATGGCCAGGGCCATTTCCCGCGCCGTGCCGGCGAGCGCCTGCAGGCGCAGCCGCAAGCGCTCGGGGGCTTCGGCGGTCTGTTGGCGATCCCGGGCATGTTCGCTCAAGGTCTGGCTGAGCGCCTCGATCCAGAACAGCAGGTCCGTCGAGCCGGCTTCGCCGGCCATGGGCGCGAGCTCCC
>DATDTH010000628.1:0-24027 GCA_035290985.1 Pseudomonas sp.
CTCGCCGGCGGCAGCCGTCGAGCTGGTTTCCTCCTCGCTGGAAAGCTTGTCGCCGGTATCGTCCTCGCGCTTGTTGGCGCTCTGGCTCGTCTCGGCGGGTTTGGCCTGGCGCTCCCTGGCATAGACCTGGGCGAAGCTGGAGGCCTGATTCTGGCTGGGCTCGGCCGGTTTGGCCGGGGCCTTGGGCGCGGACGCCTTGGGCTTGACCTCGGGCGCGGGCCTGAGCAGCAAATCGGGGGCAACGGACATGGGCACTCTCCGCGAGGGATGGGGGTCGTGCCAGGGATATAGCAAGGGCTGGGCCAAGTCATGGAACCCGGATAAAAATCATCCGGGCGCCCGGGCATCAGATTCGCGGCACGGCGTAGCGCTGGCGCTCGATCTTGAACAAGATGCGCACTATGGCGAACTCGCGTTCGATCCGCTCCAGCAGGTCCGCAACCTCGTCGAGCAATTCGCGCCGGCCGACCTCTTCGAGGGTTTTGCACAGTCCAGCCAGGTGCGGTGCGCCCATATTACTGCAACTGCCCTTGAAACTGTGGGCAGCCAGGCGCACGCCCTGGGCATCCCCGGCCTGCTGGGCCTGGTGCAATAGGCGTACGCGCTCCTCGGAATCGGCCAGAAAGGTATCCAGCAACAGCGGATACTCGTCTTCCATGACATCTTGCAAGGCCGCCAGGACGACGGTATCGAGGTGAGGATCAGACACCGGGGCTCCCCTGATCGCAAAGATTGGATTATGCCTGAGCTCGCCAGGAAAACTCCACGCTGACACCGCGCCCATCGTCCTGCCAGGCACAGCGCTCGGTCAGTTGGTTGACCAGGTACAGGCCACGACCACTGAAACAATCGGCTTCCGGCCGCTGCGCCAACCGTTGCGGCACCACGAAACCCGGACCACTGTCCTCGACCCGCACGATCAGGCGACCGCCATCGGCCTCGGGCAACAGTTGCAGATGGAAACGCACATAACCGTCCAGCAGACCGCTCAGGCGCGCGGCGCGCTGATGGTAATACTCGGCAAAGCCCTTGGCATCGCGCTTGAGCGACGAGTCCAGGCCCATCACCCCATGTTCCAGGGCGTTGGAATAGAGTTCGGCCAGCACGGTATAGAGCGCGCCCCCCTGGGAGCGCAGGCCCTGGACCTCCAGCAGTAGCTGCAGCAGGAATGGCAGCGGATTGAAACTCTTCAGGGTCTTGGCGCGAAACTCGAAACTGGCCGACCAATCCAGCGGGCTGTTCATGCCGCTGTCGGAAAACACCAGGGGCGGGCGTTTCAGGCTGCCCTCCTCCACCAATCCGATCTCCACCAGGCTGATATCGTCCTGGACCTCGCCGCGAAAGGCCTGCAGCGCCTGCTGGATGTCCCCGAACAGCCGATCGGGCTCACGATTGGCGGCGAACACGGCCAGCAAGCGCTCCTCGCCGAACAGCTGCCCCTCGCCGTTGCAGGCCTCCAGTACGCCATCGGAGAGCAGGAACAGGCGATCGCCCAGCTCCATCGGATGAACTTCGTATTTGTCGTCGAACGCCGCGGCATCCAGGATGCCCAGGGGCAGGTGGCGCGACACCAGGGGAATCCGCTCGCCGCTGCCGACGCGATGCAGATAGCCATTGGGCAACCCGCCGTTCCAGACCTCCACCACCCGGCGCTGGAAACTCAGGTTGAGCAGGGTCGCGCAGCAAAACACCCCCACCGGCAGGATGCGCTTAAGCTTGGCATTCATCTCCCGCAGGATTTCCGCCATGGAATAGCCCTTGGCGGTCATGCCGTAGAACACGTCGGCCAGGGGCATGGCGCCAATGGCCGCCGGCAGGCCATGGCCGGTGAAATCGCCAAGCAGCACATGCATGCCGCCGGAAGGCTTGAACGCCGCCAGCAACAGGTCGCCGTTGAACAGGGCATAGGGCGACTGCAGGTAACGAATGTTCGGCGCGCTGAGACAGCCCGAATGGGCCACCTTGTCGAACACCGCCTTGGCCACTCGCTGTTCGGTGACCAGATGTTCGTTGTGCTTGGCGATCAGGTCGCGCTGGTGCAGCACCGTGGCCTGCAGGCGGCGCAAGCGGTCCATGGCCTTGATCTTGGCTTCGAGTATCACCCGGTTGTAGGGCTTGGCCAGGAAGTCGTCGCCCCCGGCCTCCAGGCACCGCACCAGGGCCTCGCCCTCGGTCAGGGAAGTGAGAAAGATGATCGGTACCAACTGCTCGCCAGCCAATTGCTTGATCCGCCGCGCCGCCTCGAAGCCATCCATCACCGGCATCAAGGCATCCATCAGCACCAGGTCCGGATGCTCCTGCTCGAACAGCGCCAGGGCCTCCAACCCATTACCCGCCGTCAGCACCCGATGGCCCTGGCGACTGACGATGGTCGACAACAGCATGCGATCGGCCGCGCTGTCCTCGGCGATCAGGATGGACAGACGCTCGGACATACGACCTCCGGCGCGTCAGGCGATCTGGAAGAGCTGTTCGAAATTGGAAATAGCGAGGATCTTGCGCACATCCGGATTGCAATTGAGCAGACTGATCTGGGCGTGATCGCCGCCGGCATGGTCACGCAGCAGCAACAGCATGCCCAGCGCGGAGCTGTCCAGGTAGGTGGTGCCCTTGAGATCGACGACGTAACGTTTCGGGCTGATATTGACCCGTTCATAGGAATCGCGAAACTCCTGATGCGCGCCAAAATCGAAACGCCCCTGAATAAGAATGGTCAACTCTTGCCCGTCGGATGAGGGCAGCGAGGTAATGGCCATGTAGCACTCCTTGTCTGATGCGATATGCGCGTTATCAAGATGTAGCACTCCGCGGCGGCGGCAGCAACAATCAATCGCCCCGATCGTGCCCCCGCAAGCGCTGGGAAAGCTCATCGAGCAGCTTTTGCTCCCGCTTGTCTTCGACCCGGCGGGCCTCCTCGACGTAACGCTGGACCAGTTTACGCAAGCCCTCCAGCCGCGCATAACGCTCTTGCCAGAGGCTACGCGCCTTGCCCAGGTTGTGCTGGTGCCAGGCCAGGGTCTGCCGCTGCTGGCCGACGGCGACCTCCAGCTGGGTGAGGAAGCGCTGGTAATTCATCAGCCACTGCCCGGAGACGCCGCGCTGGCCTTCGCTGATCCACTGCTGCTGATAGTCGCCGCGATAGCGCTCCAGCTCGATCAGCTTGAGCTCGGCCTGACCGCACAGCCCCTGGCAATGCCCGAGCTGACGCGCCGCCTCGCGCTCGGCACGCTCGGCCAGCTCGACCACCGGCGCCAGACGCGCGGCACGGCTCTGGGCCATGGCTTAGGAGGACCTTCCAGGCGCGCCGCCGGGGCCGAACAGCCCCGCCAGCTGCGCGTCGCTTTGCGCCAGGCTTTCGTTGTCGTTCAGGCCCTGGCGCAGGTAGCTGGCCATGGCCGGCTGGCGAGCGATGGCCAGGTCGGTGTCAGGATCGCCACCCGGCACATAGGCGCCGACACTGATCAGGTCGCGGCTCTGCTGGAAGCGCGACCAGAGCTGTTTGAAGCGCTGGGCGTTACGCATATGCTCGACGCTGACCACCTGGGGCATCACCCGGCTGATCGAGGCCTCGATATCGATTGCTGGGTAATGGCCCTCCTCGGCCAGCCGGCGCGACAGCACGATATGGCCATCGAGCACACCCCGGGCGGCATCGGCGATCGGATCCTGCTGGTCGTCGCCCTCGGACAGCACGGTGTAGAACGCGGTGATCGAGCCCCCGCCTTCCTCGGCATTGCCGGCCCGCTCCACCAGACGCGGCAGCTTGGCGAACACCGAAGGCGGATAACCCTTGGTCGCCGGCGGCTCGCCGATCGCCAGGGCGATCTCGCGCTGGGCCTGGGCGAAGCGGGTCAGGGAGTCCATCAGCAACAGGACATTCTTGCCCTTGTCGCGAAAGTATTCGGCGATCCGCGTGCAATACATGGCTGCGCGCAGGCGCATCAACGGTGCATCGTCGGCCGGCGAGGCGACCACCACCGAGCGCTGCATGCCCTCCTCGCCGAGGATATGCTCGATGAATTCCTTCACCTCACGACCGCGCTCGCCGATCAGGCCGACCACTATGATGTCGGCCTCGGTAAAGCGGGTCATCATCCCCAGCAGCACGCTCTTGCCCACCCCGGTCCCGGCGAACAGGCCCAGGCGCTGGCCGCGACCGACGGTCAGGAGCCCGTTGATCGAGCGGATGCCGACATCCAGGGGTTCGCTGATGGGGTGGCGATTGAGCGGGTTGATGCTCGGCCCGTCGATCGGCACCCAGTCCTCGGCCTTCATCCCGCCCTTGCCGTCCAGGGCGCGGCCGACGCCGTCGAGCACCCGGCCGAGCATCGACATGCCCATGGGCAGTCGGCCGCTGTCGGGCAATGGCACCACCCGGGCGCCCGGGGCGATGCCGGCCAGGCTGCCGACCGGCATCAGAAAGATCTTGCCGTTGGAAAAGCCCATCACCTCGGCCTCGACCTGCACCGGGTGATAGCTGTCGTCGTTGATCACCAGGCAGCGCCCACCCACCGCCGCGCGCAGGCCCTCGGCCTCCAGGGTCAGGCCGACCATGCGCAGCAGGCGGCCTTCCACCACCGGCTGGGCGGGCAACTGGATGGCTTCGCTGTAGCCGCTGAGGCGCTTGGCGAAACTAATACGCTCAAGGCGCATCGTGAGCGGCGCCCAGGTCCAGGGACAGGTCGGCCGAGGCGGGATTGGTCGCCTGCTCGCGCTGCTGCTCGAACAGTTGCTTGAGCGCCAGACTCAGGCGCGTCTCGACGCTGGCATCGATCTGGCTGTGCTCGCTCTCGATTCGGCAACCGCCCGGCAACAGGCTCTCGTCCTCGAGGATGCGCCAGGTCTCTTCGTGACGCTCACGCAGGGCCTTGACCAGTTCGAAATCCTGGGGGTTGATATGGATGCGCACGTTGCCGGCCCCCATGGGCAACAGCTTGAGGGCCTCGCGCAGGACATGCCGAATCTGGCTGGAATCGCCACTCAGCTCGCGCTGGATCACCTGCCGAGTCATATGGCTGACCAGGGTCACCAGCGCCACTTCCAGCTGCTGGTCCTGCTCGGCGATGGGCTCCAGCAGGTGCGTCATCAATTGCTCCAGGCGCTGCAGCTTGGCGCTCAGCGCCACCTCGCCCTCCTGCCGGGCCTTGAGCTGGCCGGCATGAAAACCATCCTTCTCGCCGGTGCTGAAGCCCTCGTTGTAGGCGTCCTGACGGATCGCCTCCAACTCGTCCAACGTCAAGGGTTTAACGGACTCCAGCGCCACCTCTTCGGAAGGCGGTTGCTGCACCTCGACCGGCTCGACCACCACTTCGGCGGGCGCCTGGACAGGTGCAGGCCCTTCCGGGTCGAAGCTGGGCAAGGCCCAGAGGTCGAAGCGGCTGACATCCTTGGCGCGAATCAGCTCGCTGGGGGCTTCCTTGTTGGCCATGGGGGGCGCCTCAGACCATTTCTTCCCCGCCTTTGCCGCCCAGGACTATTTCCCCGGCTTCGGCCATACGGCGGGCGATGGTGAGAATTTCCTTCTGCGCGGTTTCCACATCGCTGACGCGCACCGGGCCCTTGGCCTCCAGGTCATCGCGCAGCAGTTCGGCGGCGCGCTTGGACATGTTCTTGAAGACTTTTTCCTTGATCGCCTCGTCGGCGCCCTTGAGCGCCAGCACCAGCACGTCCGACGACACCTCGCGCAACAGCGCCTGGATGCCGCGGTCGTCGACATCGGCCAGGTTGTCGAAGACGAACATCAGGTCTTCGATCTGGGTCGACAGGTCCTCGTCGACCTCGCGGATCGAGTCCATCAGTTGGCCTTCCACCGAGCTGTCGAGGAAGTTCATGATATCGGCCGCCCGCTTGATCCCGCCCAAGGCGGCGCGGGTGGTACTGGCACTGCCGGAGAACTGTTTCTCGAGAATCTGGTTGAGTTCCTTCAGCGCGGCCGGCTGCACGGTGTTCAACGAGGACACCCGCAGGACGATATCCAGGCGCACCTTGTGATCGAAATGGCCCAGCACTTCGCCGGCCTGGTCGGGATCGAGGTAGGCCACCACTATCGCCTGGATCTGCGGGTGTTCGTAGCGGATCACATCGGCCACGGCCCGCGGCTCCATCCACTTCAGGCTGTCCAGCCCGCTGGTGCTGCCGCCCAGCAGAATCCGGTCGATCAGGTTGCCGGCCTTGTCCTCGCCCAGGGCCTGGGTCAGCATCTTGCGGATATAGCTGTCGGCACCGACGCCGACGCTGGTCTGGTCGCCGACGGTTTCGACGAATTCGCCCATGACCTGCTCCACCTGCTCACGCTGCACGTTGCGCATATGGGCCATGGCCACGCCGACCTTCTGCACTTCCTTGGGACCCAGATGGCGCAGCACCTGGGCGGCATCGGTTTCACCCAGGGACAATAGCAGGATCGCGGCTTTTTCGACCTTGCTCAGCTTGGCGACGCGGGCGTCATTCATCATCGTTGATCCACTCCTTCACGACCTGGGCCACGCGGCCCGGATCCTCGGCCACCAGCCCTTTAATGGCATTCAGTTGTGCATCATACCCTTCACTGGAGCTGGGCAGCAGAATGCTCTGCGGTCCACCCAGGCTGACCCGATCGGCCGCCAACTCGCCATCCAGGCCGCCCATCTCGCCCAGCTCGACGTCCCGCCCGCCCGCGCTCAGGGACTTGTCCCTGCCAGCACTGGTGATGTTGTTCAGCACCGGACGCAGCACGCCGAACACCAGCACCAGGATGAAGAGTACACCGAGTACCTGCTTGACCACGTCCCAGAACCAGGGTTGGGTGTAGAAGGGGATGTCGATGATCTCCTCGCCCGGGTCGGCCATAAAGGCGGTGTTGATCACGCTGACGCTGTCGCCGCGGCTAGCATCGAAGCCCACCGAATCCTGCACCAGGCGGGTAAAGCGCGCCAGGTCATCGCTGGTCCAGGCCACCCGACTGGTCTCGCCGGTCTGGGCATTGACCTTCAACTGATCGTCCACCACCACGGCGACGGACAGGCGGCGCAGGCGACCCTGCTGTTGCTTGGTATGGCTGATCGAACGGTCCAGTTCGTAGTTGCGGGTGGATTGCTCGCGCTTGTCGGCCGGGTAAGGCGCCAGCAGCGGCTGGCCGGTGGCCGGGTCCATCACCTGCTGTCCGTTGGCATCCAGCAGCGGCTGGCCGGCGGCAATCGCGGCGGCCGGCGCGGCGGCGCCGGCCTGCTCAGGCGCGGTGACCGGGCCGGGCGGCTGATTGCTCAGGGCGCCGGGCACCCCTTGCGGTCCCAGGCCGCTCTGCCGCTGTTCGTTGACCTTCTGCTCGCTGCGCAGGGCCGGCTGATCGGGGTTGAACATCTCCGAGGTCGACTCCACCGCGCTAAAGTCCACATCGGCGGAGACCTCGGCCTTGTAGCGGCCGCTGCCCAGCACCGGCTGCAGGATATTGTGCACCCGCTGGGTAAACAGGCTTTCCATGCGCCGGCTGTAGTCGAACTGCTTGCCAGCCATGGTCAATTCGGAATTTTCCTGCTGGTCGGAGAGCAGATTGCCCTTCTGGTCGACCACAGTGATCTGCGACTTGCTCAGCTCCGGCACGCTGGTGGCGATCAGGTTGACGATGGCCATGACCTGGCTCGGCTCCAGGGAGCGGCCCGAATAGAGCTCCACCAGCACCGAGGCGCTGGGCTTGCGCTCATCGCGCACGAACACCGAGCTCTTGGGGATCGCCAGGTGCACGCGCGCGGCCTTGACGTTATTCAGGCTCGACACCGTGCGCGCCAGTTCGCCTTCCAGTCCGCGCCTGTAGCGGGTCGCCTCCATGAACTGGCTGGTGCCCAGGCCCTGCTCCTGGTCGAGGATCTCGAAGCCCATATTGCCATCCTTGGCCGTCACGCCGGCACCGGCCAGCTTCAGGCGCGCCCGGCCGAGGTCCTCGGCCTTGACCAGCAAGGCGCCGGAGTTCGGTTCTATGGTGTAGGCGATATCGGCGGCGGCCAGGGTTTCGGTCACCTGGTTGGCGTCCATCCCGGCCAGGCTGCCATAGAGCGGGCGATAGTCCGGCTGCTGCGACCAGAGCACCACGGCGAAGCCGATGGCCACGCTGGCGGCCAGGCCGACCAGCAGACCGACCTGACGCAGCATGGTCATCTCGGAGAGATTTTCCAGGAAGGCCAGTCCGAACAGCGGCTTTTTCGGCTCCTCGGAGCCGGTGCGTGCCGGTACATTGCCAACGACTGCTTCTGCCATGACCTAATCCTGCCCTTAAACCGGCATTTGCATGATGTCTTGATAGGACTGAACCAGTTTGTTGCGCACCTGGGTCATGGCCTGAAAAGACACACTGGCTTTCTGCGAGGCGATCATCACGTCGCTCAAATCGATGCCGCCGGTGCCCATCTCGAAGGCCGTGGCCATCTGATTGGATACCTGCTGGGTCTCGTTCACCTTGCCCACCGCTTGCCCGAGCATATCGGAAAAGCTCGGAGCACCCGGCTCCGGCGCGCTGGTGACCGGCTTCTGCCGGGCCATCGCCTCCGTCTGCATGGAACGCATTTCCAACATCAGGCGATTGAATTCAATACCCTGGCTCATGACCTACCTCCAGTGAGCGCGGTTTTTTGACGCTGCGCGGCTCGTTGAGAAGGTGAGTGCAAAAAGGGGGCCAGAGTGGGGCAGCTACAAGAGAGAAAGGCAGCCGCAAGCGGCAAGCAATGAAACGCAAGCAAGAGCGGCCAGAGCGTGGCCGCCGCATTGCCCAGAGAGACGCGAACGTGGGGACGATAAAGCCCCGTAGGGTGCGCTCAGCGCACCGCAGCGCTTCGGCGAAACCCGCTACCCCGGATTGCGCCAAGGCTTATCCAGGCTACGACTGCCGCCTTATCGCTTGCAGCTTGCAGCTTGTGGCTTATGCCTTGCCGCTTGCAGCTGCCCTTAGCTGGCATACAGATAAGCAGCCACATCCATCCCGGCGTCGCGCATCTGCGCCAGCTTGTAACGCAGGGTGCGCGGGCTGATGCCCAGGCGCTCGGCGGCCTCCTTGCGCCGCCCGCGCTCGGCGCGCAGGGTGTCGATGATCACCTGGAATTCATGGCGGCGCAGGTCGTCGCCAAGGGCGCCGACCTCCACGACGCCCTCCTCCGCCAGCGGCAGCGAGCGGGCCGGGCCGGGCACCATGGCCAATACCGGTGCCGCCGGAGTTGCGACCAATCCCAGAGTCCCGTTCAGGCACAGGTCCTGGGGTTGGATCAGCCCGCCCTGCTGCAGGATCAGGGCGCGCTGGATGGCATTGTCCAGCTCGCGCACATTGCCCGGCCAGCCATAGCCGATCAGACAGACCTGGGCTTGGGGCGAGAGGCGCACGGCGGCATGGTTCATTTTTCTGGCGTGCTTGTTCAGCAAGCGCTCGGCCAGCGGCAGTATGTCGGCGGTGCGCTCGCGCAACGGCCGCCAGCCCAGGGGGAATACCGACAGGCGATAGAACAGGTCTTCCCGGAAGCGCCCGGCCGCCACTTCGGCCGCCAGGTCGCGGTTGCTGGTGGCCAGCACCCGGATATCCAGGCTGATCGGCTTGCGCGCGCCGACCCGCTCCACTTCGCGCTCTTGCAGCACTCGCAGCAACTTGGCCTGCAGGCCCAGTGGCATTTCCGAGACCTCGTCCAGCAGTATGGTGCCGCCGTCGGCCAGCTCGAACTTGCCCGGCTGGGCGGCGATGGCGCCGGTAAAGGCGCCCTTCTCATGACCGAAGAGGATGGCCTCGAGCATGTTGTCCGGAATCGCCGCGCAATTGATGGCGATAAAGGGTTTGTCCGCCCGCGGCGATTGCTGGTGGATATAACGTGCCAGCACCTCCTTGCCGGTGCCGGACTCGCCGGAGATCAGCACGGTGGAATCGCTGCGGGCGACCCGCGCGGCCAGCTCCAGCAGCTGGCGACTGGCCGGTTCGAGCGCCACCGGACCGTCCGCCTCGTGCGCCGAACGACCGAGGGCATGACGCGCGACCAGCTCCAGCAGGACCTTCGGTTCGAAGGGCTTGACCAGGTAATCCGCCGCGCCCTGGCGCATGGCATCCACCGCGCGCTCCACGGCCCCGAAGGCGGTCATCAACAGCACCGGCAGTTGCGGATGATCTTTGCGGATCAGGCCGAGCAGGCGATGACCATCCATGCCCGGCATGTTCACGTCGCTAACCACCAGGCTGAAGGACTCCTCGCCCAGGGCGACCAGGGCGGCCTCGGCGCAATCCACCGCGCGGAAGGCATGTCCGCCGATTTGCAAGGTATCGGCCAGGGCTTCACGCAAGGCGCGGTCATCTTCGACCAGCAGAATCTTGACGGTCATATGCCGCACTCCTGCACAAAGGTTGAGGTCGCGGGAATCAGCGGCAAGGCGCCCCCCACGTTCCGCAAGGTATCGGCCAGGGCCTCACGCAGGGCACGGTCATCTTCGACCAGCAGAATCTTGACGCTCATACGCCGCACTCCTGAACAGGGGTTGAGGCCGCGGGAATCAGCGGCAGGACGATGCGCGCGCAGGTGCCGCGACCGACCCGGGACTGCAGGTGCAGGCTGCCCTGATGGGCCCGCGCAACCGCCTTGACCACCGCCAGGCCGAGGCCGGTCCCGGTGGTCTTGGTGGTAAAGAAGGGTTCGCCCAGACGGGCCAGGGTCTGGGCATCGATGCCCGGGCCGTCATCGCTGACGCACAGGCGCAGGTCGCTGCCACGGCCATAGAGATGGATCTTCAGGCGCGCCTCGCGGCCACCGGCCTGAATGGCATTCTCGATCAGATTGAGCAAGGTGCCGACCAGGGTGTCGCGGTTGCACAGCAGCTCGCCGCCCACGGCATCGCACTGCCAGCGAACCTGCATTCCCTGCAGGTGCGGTTCGGCGGCCGAACGCAGCGCCTCGTACAAAGCATTGGCCGTCAGCCGATCCGGCAGCGGCAGGTCACCGCGGGCGAACACCAGCATGTCACGCACCTGGTGCTCCAGCTCGTGCAGGCGCTCTTTCAGTCGTCCGGCGAAACGCTGCTGCTGCTCCACCGGCAGCACCTGCTCGGTGAGATGACTGGCATAGAGCAGGGCCGCCGACAACGGCGTGCGAATCTGATGGGCCAGGGAGGCGACCATCCGCCCCAGGGCCGACAACCGCTCATGGCGGGCCAGTTGATCCTGCAGGCGCCGGGTTTCCGTCAGGTCGGTCAGCAGCACCAGTTGCCCGGGCTCGGCCGACAACGACCGGGTGGCGATCGACAGGCGCCGGCCGTCCTTCAGGGAGATTTCGTGACCATCGTCTTCACGCGGGGAAAAATTGCGGACTATCACCTGGCGCCAGAGCATGCCCTCCAGCGGCCGCCCCAGCAGTTGGCGCGCCGCCGGATTGGCTTCGCGCACCACGCCCTGGCCATCGATGACGATGACCCCACCGGGCAGCAGGTCGAGCAGGCTTTGCAGGCGATGGGCGATGCGTTCCTTTTCCGCCAGCTCCTGCATGCGCTGGGCGCTGACCAGGGCCAGCTGCCCCTTGAGTTCGGCGACCCGTGCTTCCAGCAGGTTGTAGGACTCGCTGAGCTGGGTCGACATCTGACCGAAGCGGGCGAAGGCCTGCTCGACATCGGCCCCATTGGCCTGTGCAACAGGCGCGGGGCTGGCCGATTCAGCGGAACGGGTGGAACTGGCGGAGCTGGCAGAGCTGGCGGCTAGTTGCATGATCTTCTCTCGCGCTGCGAACCGTCACGAAACGGTCAGTTGAGAGAGTCATAGCAATACCCGTGCCTAAAAAAATATCCTTACAATTCAATCAGATACAAAAACAGCAAAGACTCGCGTCAATCCTCCGGCTGTTCTTCCTCGTCGCGCCGGCTCATGCCGTACTTGCGCATCTTCTCCACCAGGGTGGTGCGGCGAATGCGCAGACGCTCGGCGGCACGGGCCACCACGCCACCGGCATCGTCCAGGGCCTGCTGGATCAGCCCCTGCTCGAGGTTGCCCAGGTAGTCCTTGAGGTCGATCCCGTCCGCCGGCAGCATGGCGGGCGAGTCCAGCCCCGGCAGGCCGACATTGAAGGTGGCACGCTCTTCCAGGTCGTTGCGCTCGCGGGTCGCCGACTGCTCGTCCTCGTCGTCCACATGGCGGAACTTCTTCGGCAGCTCGATCACGCCTATTACCCCATAGGGGTGCATGATCGCCATGCGTTCCACCAGGTTGGCCAGCTCCCGCACGTTGCCGGCCCAGTCATGGCGACAGAGCGACATGATGGCCGCGGAGTTGAAGCGGATCGAACCACGCTTCTCGACTTCCATGCGCGAGATCAGCTCGTTCATCAGCAGTGGAATATCTTCGACCCGCTCGCGCAGCGGCGCCATCTCGATCGGAAAGACGTTCAACCGGTAGTAGAGGTCCTCGCGGAAGCTGCCCGCCTCGATCATCTGCTCGAGATTCTTGTGGGTCGCGGCGATGATCCGCACATCGGCGCTTTGCGTCTTGTTGCTGCCGACCCGCTCGAAGGTGCGCTCCTGCAAGACCCGCAGCAGCTTGACCTGCATCGGCAACGGCATGTCGCCGATCTCGTCGAGAAACAGGGTGCCGCCGTTGGCCAGTTCGAAACGCCCGGCCCGACTGGTAATGGCCCCGGTGAAGGCACCCTTCTCATGGCCGAACAATTCGCTTTCCAGCAACTCGGCCGGAATGGCGCCGCAGTTGACCGGCACGAAAGGCGCGTCACGGCGCTTGGAGTGGTAGTGCAGGTTGCGCGCCACCACCTCCTTGCCGGTCCCCGATTCGCCGAGTATGAGCACGCTGGCCTCGGTGTCGGCGACCTGCTGCATCATCTGCCGCACCTGCTGGATCGCGCGACTGGTGCCGACCAGGCTGCGGAACAGGTTGGGCTCGCGCTGCCGGCCGCGCTCGCGGGCCTGGTCGTTCATCTCGCGATAGACCTGGGCCCGATGCAGGGAGTCGAGCAACTTGTTGTAGCTGGGCGGCATTTCCAGGCTGACCAGCACGCGCCGGCGCAAGTCCTCAGGCCAATCGGCCGGCACCGCCTGATCGATCAGCATCAGCGGCAGGAATTCATCCCAGCTCTCGAGCTTCTTGAGCAGCTCCAGGGCACCGCCCTTGGCACTGACCTCCCCCAGCAGCACGTTGAGGATCTCGCGACTGGAGGCCAGGGAAGCCACGGCCTCGCGCCAGTCATGGCTGCCGCAGGCGATATGCTCTTCCCCGAGAAAATTCAGGATTACCGCCAGGTCGCGGCGACGTTCGCTGTTGTCATCGATCAGCAGAAGCTTGGTTTCACGCCACATCGTTTATCGGGCTCGTTGGCTAGGTGAAAGACCACATCACCGCCTGGTGACGGGAAGGCAGCGGCATTTGGCCAGTAGTTAAGCCAAAAGCGCCGCAAGAGTCAATTTTATGACGTGTTTTTTCTGTTTGCCTAGACTATTGGCCACGCTGTAAAAACCCAGCATAGCCATTTGAGAGGGGGAGCGCGCGTCAGAAAAGGTCAAAGCGGCCTCAGCCGAACAGCTGATAGACCTTAGCGCCCTGCTGGGACTGGTTCAACTGAATCATTTCGGCGGCCAGGCGCTGCTGCTCGCGCTGACACAGACCGACCATCTCGCGGTATAGGTCCAGCAGTTCCTGCATGCGCTCACGCAGCACGTCTTCGTCGCGCACGGCCTCGACCATGGCGTCATCGATGGCCTGACGGCATTGCAGATCCAACTCGCCGATGGCGGTCCAGTCCTGCTTGGCCAGCGCATCACGCAGAGCCGTACCGGTCGCTTCAAGGCGCTGAACAGAAGCACTCATGGACTCTTTCCTCCCGGCGGAGCGCATCACTGGCTGATGGCATCCCAACTCGACTTGATATTTCTCAGCAGCCCCGCCACTTCTTCCAGCGTTGCGCCATCGTTCTGCACATTGGCATGTACCAGCCGAAGCATCATGTACTCGTACAACCCATCGAGATTGGCGGCGATTTCACCGCCCTGCTCTAGGTTCAAGCCGGCCCGCAGACCACCGACTATAGCGATAACCTTACCGATCAGCTCGCCCTTCAAGGCGGTCTGGCCGCGTTCCAGCGCACCACGAGCCTGGGCCAGACGGGACAAGCCACCCTCCATCAGCATCT
The DNA here is from genome assembly GCA_035290985.1 of Pseudomonas sp. Lineage (GTDB taxonomy): Bacteria > Pseudomonadota > Gammaproteobacteria > Pseudomonadales > Pseudomonadaceae > Aquipseudomonas. Next base: position 14,115 of record DATDTH010000628.1, read on the forward strand.
GGATCAACCGATGGGGGCTGGCGTCGGCGGCCTGGGCCTGGGTGTTGACGCTTTGATACTGCTTCATCGCCATCATCGCGTTCATGGTCTTTGCGCCCCCACTAAGTGTTTGATTCGCTCACTTAATCTATCGACGCCAAGGGGCAGAACTTTAACCCGATGAAGCACTCATTTTCATATTTATTCAGCTTGCCGCCGCCGGCTCGACTTCAGGCCCGATAGCATCCCAGGCGTCCTTGATATTGTTCAGCAAAGCCAGGACCTCATCCAGGGTGGCCGGCGAATTATCCAGCGCCACACCAGCCAGACGACGGGTCATGTAGTCGTACAGGGCGTCCAGGTTTTCGGCCACCGGCCCGCCCTGCTGCTTATCCAAACTGCCCTGCAGCACTCCGAGAATGGTCAGGGTGCTGCCGACCGCCATACCGCGTATCTCGTTGTCGCCCTCGGCCTGGGCCTGACGAGCCAGCAACACCCGCTGAATGCTACCTTCGAGCAGCAATTGCACGGTACGGTAAGGCGTGACCTCCTGAGCGACCTTGACTTGCTTGTAGGTGTCGATCGACTTCTTGCTCATCTGGCATTAATCCTTTTTCACGAAGCCTGGCAGGCTGGCCAATTGGCCAGCAAGATTTTCGCTGGTTTTTTTCAGGCGCCCCACCAGCATGTCCATGGCGTTGTATTGGCTGTAGAGACGCGCTTGGACCTTTTCGATGCGCAAGTCCAGCGCCGCCTTCTGCTTGTCGACGCTGGTGAGCGTACCCTGCAAGCTCTTCTGCCGCTGCCCCAGAATGCCGTCATTGTCGGCATAGGGCTTGATGACCTTCTCCAGGCGCCCCATCAGTCCGTTCTCGCCGGACATGAACTCGGCCACCTTGTCGTACTTGGTCAACAGTGCGCTGTCCAGCTTGGCGCTGTCGAGGCTGAGCTTGCCATCTTTCTGAGTGGTGATACCCAGCTCGGCCATGGAGCCGATGCCCAGTTGCTCGCCGAGCTGGGTCATTTCCTTGCGCAGCCCGGTCAGCATATTGCGCACCGAGCTATCGCCCAACAGGGGGCCGGTCACCGGCTGCTTGCCCTCACCCACCGGCACCACGGCCGTCAGCTCGCTGCTGGTCTGGACCAGTTTGTTGTAGGCATCGACGAATTTCTGCAGGTTGCTCTTGATGCTGCCCTTGTCCTGGGCGACCACGATATCGACGGTCTTGTTGGCAGCGATATCGTCGGCCGACTGGGCACTGACCAGGTTGATGGTGACCCCGTCTATGACATCGGTGACGCTGTTGCTGGCCTTGACCACCGCCAGGCCGTCCACGCTGAACATGGCCGACTTGGCGGTATCGATGACGCGCCCATTGCTCTCGGCCACCGAATTCAGGGCCGAGAGGCTGTTAGTGCCCGCACCGGTGTCAGGACTGCTGGAGGTCACCTCGACCTTGTCGCCATTGCTGGACTGCACCACTAAACGCGCCGCACCACCCTCGACGGTTTCCAGGCTGGCGGAAAAGCCCTGACCGGCACCTGCCGCGTTGATCGCCGCGCGAACGTCATCCAGGGTAGCGTCCGCCGCTACCGCCACGTCCAGATCGACGCCGCCACTGCTCAGGCTCAGCGTGCCTTCCTTGAAGGTCGAGGCCGCGCCCCCGGCAATGGACGGCAACTGCACGCTGGAAGTGCCGGCGGCAAAGCCCAGGGCCGTCAATGCGTTGGCACCCGCGGTGGTGCCATTCTGGGTGGCGACCACCTGCAGGTCATTGCCCTCGCCGGTCTTGCTGGAGCTCAGGACCAGGCGCGAGCCCGAGGCATCACTGACGATGCTGGCACTGATGCCCTGACTGGTTCCGGCGGTATTGATCGCGTCGCGGATGCCCAGCAGGCTGTTGTTGGCCGCGGTCACCTCGATGTCGATGCTGCTGGTGCCGGCGGAGATGCTCAGCGAGCCGCTATTGAAGGTCGCTGCCGAGGTACCGGCCACGGACTGCAGGGCCAGCTTGCTGCTGGACGCCAACTGCTGCACTTGCAGGCTGAAGCGGCCGACAGGCAGGTCCTTGGTGGCGGAGGCCGTAAAGACCGATGGGTTGCTGGAGCTTACCGTCTGCTTTTGAAAGACCGAAACCTTGTTCAGGCTTTGCAGCATGGTGGAAAACTCACCGACGACCGAGCGCAGGGAGCCTAGAGCGGAGATGCGGGATGTGGTGGCTTTTTCAAGCCGATCCAGCTGACCCTGTTTGGGCGCTCGTTCGGAATTGACCAGCGCCGACACTATGCTGTCGATGTCGATCCCGGACCCAATACCAGTGATGCCAGCCATACCTCACCTCGTCAGAATAATGACTTCCAATGCCTTAGAGGAATTGAAGAGTCAAAAGCCGTGCCACTATCCAGGTACCAATCAGGCCAGGTAACAGAATCAGGCTTCGGCTTTGAACAACAGACTACGGACCTCCGACAGATTCTCCGCCAGTTGCAGCGCTTCTTCCGAAGGTATTTGCCGAATCACGTCGCCCGACTGGGCATCGGTGACCTTGACCACCACGCGCCCACCATCACCTTCCTCCAGAGAGAAATTGATGCTGCGACGCACCGACTGGACGAAATCCTGGATGGTCGACACCGCGCCCTCGACCTGTTCCCGGGTCGCCTCGCTCGGTTTTTCGACCTTGCTCGCCGCCGCCGTCGTCGCATCCGCCGTGACCACAGCGGGGTCGGAGGCTTCGGCACGGGAAGGCTCTGGCTCGGTGACCGAGGCACGAACCGGCCGGAGCGCCGACAGCGGACCGGCGAGAACTTTGATTGAGCCGATATCCATTATTTTTCACCTCGCAATGAGGAAACGGGGGAAAGAGCCAGGCCCTCCCCCCCGTGTTTATTGCCTTAGCTTAGCCGAGAAGACTCAGCACCGCTTGGGGCAACTGGTTGGCTTGAGCCAGGATCGCGGTACCGGCTTGCTGCAGGATCTGGTTCTTGGTCAGCTCCGAGGTCTCGGCCGCATAATCGGTGTCGCGGATCCGGCTACGAGCGGCCGAAGCGTTTTCACCGATGTTCTGCAGGTTCGAGATGGTGTTCTCGAAGCGGTTCTGCACCGCACCGAGCTGAGCCCGCTGGCCATCGATATTGGAGATCGCGCTGCTGATAATACCCAGGGCGTTCTGCGCACCGATGGCGGTACCGATATCCACTTCGGCCACCGACTCCAGGCTGCTGAACACACTGGCGGCCTGGCTGCCGCCATCGACGGTGTCGAAGTTCTCGACCTGGAAGGCATCCGGCGATTCGAGGCGCACCTGGCCGACAGTGACCGCACCGGCACCGGCCGTCAGGTTGGCGACTGCGCCCACCAGGTCGCTGGCGTCGCTCAGGTCCTCGATACCGTTGTCGCCATTGAAGGACAGGCTCTGCAGGTCGGCGGTCACCGCGGTCCCCGCAGCATCACCTGCTACCGCAGCCCAATCGGTGATGGCGATATCATCGCCACGCTCGCTGGTCAGTTCCAGGGTGCCATCGTTGCTGGCCTTGGCCGAGATACCGGTCTTGCCGGTTTCCTTGTTGATCGCATCCGCCAGGCCCGACAGGTCGCCCCAGTCGGAGACGTCGGTGGAGATGGTTACCCCATCACCTTCCGCGGCATTGTTGGAGCCATACAGAGTGAAGCTGACTGTGCCCGTATCGGTGGTGGTGGCACCAAAGTTCTCCAGACGGGCACTGGTACGCGCGGTTGCGGTGACGCCGGTGGAGTCCGACACGCCATTGACAGCCTTGGCCAGTTCACGGGCCGAACTGCCGTCAGCCAGGGCGACCGAGGCCGTGCCGAGCTTACCGGAGATGGTCAGGCCATCGGTGGTGGCCGGCGAGGACGAGTAGCCGACCGCGGTGGTGATGGCGGCATAGTTGGCCACTATGGAAGCGGCGATACCGGCCTGGGAATCGGTGGTAGCGGCCACGCTGCTGTTGAAGCGGTTTGCGCCGATGCGTGAAGCCGAGGCCGCGCCGACCGAGACGCTGATGGTTTCGAAAGCGTTGGCGCCGACCTGGAAGCTCTGGGAGCCGAAGGTGCCGTCGAGAATCTTGCGCCCGCCGAAGCTGGTGGTCTCGGCGATACGGTTCAGCTCCTGCTGCAGCTGGGACACTTCGCCTTGCAGGGCGGCACGTTCGCTGGCGCCGTTGGAACCGTTGGCCGATTGCAGGGACAGGTCACGCATCCGCTGCAGGATGCCGGTGGACTGCTGCAACGCGCCTTCAGCGGTTTGCGCCAGGGAGATGCCGTCGTTGGAGTTGCGCACCGCTACGTTCAGACCGCTGATCTGACTGGTCAGTCGGTTGGAGATCTGCAGGCCGGCCGCATCGTCCTTGGCGCTGTTGATCCGGAAACCGGTGGACAGGCGCTGCAACGAGGTGTCCAGGCCTTTAGCTGAAGTATTGAGGTTACGCTGAGTGTTCAGCGAAGCTACGTTCGTGTTGACTGTAAGGGCCATGGTATTTGCCTCCAAAGGACCGCTAAGTTTGCCTGAGCTTGCGAGCTTCGGGCCTGCATGCTCAGACACCCTACAAAGTTCGCATTCGATCTCTGTATCGGCGCTACCCGGTGCAACTTTAGGCAGCTTCAACAAGAAAAATTTACCGCTTTTTTTCTGTTGACCGATCAGGCAGTTACACAGCCACTGGAAGCAAGTCGAAACTTTGACGCACCCGCTGACGCACTGCTTATCCAGGTTATCGGCCGTGCGCCGAAATATTGAGGGCGGAATACGCGCGTCTAGATGAAGGGCCCTCGGTGCGCACCCATCTATCCCGGCTGAACACACGGCGCACCCTACAAGAGCAAGCCCACGCGTCTTCCCTTGCTGGCAATCCGAATCGCGGAAACGACAACGCAGGGCACCGAAGCTTCGGTGACCCTGGGTTGTCGACTGTGGCTGTAGAGTGCGGTTTTAGGATTGCAGCAGGCTAAGCACCGCCTGGGGCAACTGGTTGGCCTGGGCCAGGATCGCGGTACCGGCTTGCTGCAGGATCTGGTTCTTGGTCAGTTCCGAGGTCTCGGCCGCATAGTCGGTGTCGCGGATCCGGCTGCGCGCGGCCGAAGCGTTCTCACCGATGTTCTGCAGGTTGGAGATGGTGTTCTCGAAGCGGTTCTGCACCGCACCGAGCTGAGCCCGCTGACCGTCTATATTGGCGATCGCGCTGCTGATGATGCCCAGGGCGTTCTGCGCGCCAATGCTGGTGCTGACATCCACCTCGGCCACCGACTCCAGGCCACTGAACACACTGGCCGCCACCGCGGCACCGCCATCGATGGTGTTGAAGTTCTCGACCTGGAAAGCATCCGGCGATTCGAAGCGCACCTGGCCGACTGTGACCGCGCCGGCACCGGCCGTCAGGTTGGCCACGGCCCCGACCAGGTCGCTGGCATCGCTCAGGTCATCGATGCGGTTATCGCCATTGAAGACCTGACTCTGCAGGTCGGCGGTTACCGGGGTACCCGCCACATCACCCAGCCGAGCGGCCCATTCGGTGATGGCGATATCGTCGCCGCGCTCGCTGGTCAGCTCCACGGTCCCATCGTTGTTGGCCTTGGCCGAGATACCGGTCTTGCCGGTTTCCTTGTTGATCGCATCCGCCAGGGCCGAGAGGTCGCGCCAGTCGGAGATACTGGTGGAGATGGCCACGCCATCGCCCTCATTGCCATTGTTGGAGCCATAGAGGGTGAAGCTGATGGTGCCTGGATCGGTGGTGGTACCGGCAAAGTTCTGCAGGCGGGCATTGGTGCGGGCACTGGCGGTAACGCCGGTGGAGTCCGACACGCCGTTGACCGCCGTGGCCAGTTCACGGGCCGAGCTGCCATCGCCCAGGGCGACCGAGGCCGTGCCGAGCTTGCCGGAGATGGTCAGGCCGTCGGTGGTGGCCGGCGAGGAGGAGTAGCCAACCGCGGTGGTGATGGCCGCGTAGTTGGCCACCACCGAGGCGGCGATACCGGCCTGGGAATCAGTGGTTGCGGCCACGCTGCTGTTAAAGCGACTGGCACCGATACGCGAGGCCGCCGCCGCGCCTATGGACACGCTGATGGTTTCGAAGGCATTGGCGCCGACCTGGAAGCTCTGGGAACCGAAGGTGCCGTCGAGTATCTTGCGCCCGCCGAAGCTGGTGGTGTCGGCGATACGGTTCAGCTCCTGTTGCAGTTGGGACACTTCGCCCTGCAGCGCGGCGCGCTCCGCGGCGCCGTTGGAGCCGTTGGCCGCTTGCAGGGACAGGTCACGCATCCGCTGCAGGATGCCGGTGGACTGCTGCAACGCGCCTTCCGCGGTTTGCGCCAGGGAAATGCCGTCGTTGGAGTTGCGCACCGCCACGGCCAAGCCGCCGATCTGGCTGGTCAGGCGATTGGAGATCTGCAGGCCGGCAGCATCGTCCTTGGCGCTGTTGATCCGGAAACCGGTGGACAGGCGCTGCAAGGAAGTGTCGAGGCCCTTGGACGACGAGTTCAGGTTCCGCTGGGTGTTCAACGAAGCCACGTTAGTGTTGACGGTCAAAGCCATGGTGTTTTCTCCAAAGAATATGTCTGCCTGCACTTACGCGCTTCGGGCCTGAATCTCGACAGGCCTCCCGGGCACCGACATGGGGTGACGCAGAGGACAAAGCCAGGACCGTGCCAACTCCCTTATTTTTTATAAAACCCATATAAAACATAAACTTGGATATAGAGAGCGGGAGACCGGCAAGGGCTTGCCGGCCAATCCCTGGCCGCATCCGGCAAGTGCCTGCCGCCCGGCGGGGTAGCCTTGCCGCTCAGCCAAGCATAAGAAGGGGGAGTGCCGAAGCGCTTTCTCGTAGGGCGGGTTAGCCGCGCAGATAGCCGGCCTCGCGGGTTACGCTACACCTGCCGCGCGGCGTAACCCGCCAAAGCGGAGCCCGGGTTGTGCGCGGAGGCTGCGCCCCGTGCACCCTGACCTATAGGCTTGCCCCCACCTATTTGGCAGACAGCTCTTCCGTGAAAATGCGCCGAATCAGAGCTTGACCAACAACCCTTGCCCGGTGGGCAACTCCAGGATGCGTTCCGGGCGTCCCGCCAGCCAGGCATCCTCGGCCTGCTGCTGGGCCTGGTAACCGAGCCAGCCATAGTCGTCGAAGATGATCATGCCACCCGGCAATAGCCGGTCGAACAAGGCGTCCAGTACCGCGATCTCAGCCTGCACATTGTTCATGTCGATATGCATGAATGCCACCCGCTCGGGCATGCCCTGGGCGAACGAATCGGGCACCAGGCCCTTGATCACCCGTACATTGGGGTAGTCCACGAAGCGCGCCATGACACGCCCATGGAGGTCCAGCCCATGCTCCGGCATCGAGTGGTGCTGCATCTCCTCTGAGTGCTCGAAGGCATCGTAGAGGTAATAGGTCTTGGCCGGATGCTGGGCAAACCCCAGGTAGTCGCAGATCAGCTTCGCCGTGAAACCCTTGTAGCAGCCGGCCTCCACATAGTCCCCCGCCAGGTGCGCGCACTGCCTGGCGGCCCAGCACACCACATGCTGGCGCCAGAGCAGCGACATCTCCACCAGGCTGGGCTCATTGGCTTGAATGGCCGCCATAAACGCCTGGTCCCGGGTGAAGCCGAGGCTCTTGCCCCAGGTCAGCAGGTTGTCCGCCAGAAACACCCCGGGATAGACCGAGCCGATCAGGTCCAGGGCCCCCTTGCCGAAACGCTCGGCGTCGGCGACGCAGTAGTGCACTTGGCTTACATAGTTGTTCATCGACGGCTTCCCGTTCAGGCAATGCGTTTGAGCCAGGCATTCGGCCAGTGGGTGATGTTCTGGCTCAGGCTGCTTTCATTGAACGGCCAGGCCGGCTGTTCGATGACGAAGTCCGGGTGGCTGCCGGCAAAATCCAGGGCGGCCTGGGATGGGTTGTCCTCGAGCCACTGCGGATTGCCCCGCGGTACATCGGTCAGGTCGCGCATCACCCCGTCGGTGGAGACTATGTAGGACTCCAGGCTCACCAATTCCGAGTACAGGCGCAGCTCTTGCGAAACATGGGCATAGCTGTGGTTGGAATCGAGTATGACCAGCACGGTTTCGCCCGGCTTGATCAACCCCTTGACCTGGGCGACCACCTCCTCGGCGATGGAACTGCCCTCGATCAGGGTCAGGTAGCTGAACAGCTCATGTTCCTCGATGGCCTTGCGGTTGTGCGGACGAATTTCGATATCGACGCCTATCACCCGGCCCTTGCCCATGGCCTTGAACAGGCTGGCGTAATAGATCAGGGAGCCACCGTGGGCGATGCCGGTTTCCACTATCACATCCGGCTTGACCCGGTAGATGGCCTCCTGGATGCGGATCATATCCTCGGGCAATTGAATGACCGGCCGACCCATCCAGGAAAAAGTGTAGGGGTACTTCTGGTTCCAGCCCAGCCGCACCCATTCCCGGGACAACAGCTCGAAGGCCTGGTCGGTATAAAGCTCCAGCTCACGCACAGTGCCCTGCTCGTCGAGGATCAGCTTGTTGTTATCGGTATCCACCGTCAGCTTCATGCGTGCGCTCCTACCTTCTTGTTGGTTCGATTGGCAACTATTCACCTATTCACATCAAGCCTGCTGTTGCCACCAGGCCACTGCATCATCCAGCCCGCGATACAGGTCGAACTGCGGGCGCCAGCCCAGCGCCAGCAGCCGCCTGTTATCGGCCACCAGCAAGGGCGGATCGCCCTCGGGCGCGGCCAGGGCGCCCAGGCGCAGCCGTTCGGCACCGTCCAGTCGCTCGGCCAGGTACTCGATCACCCTGCGCAGGCGCACGGGTTCGCCGCTGCCGATATTGAAGGCGCCGCTCACCTGCGCCTCGAGCAGCGCGACCAGGGCCGTCGCCACATCCTGCACATGGATGAAGTCCCGCCACTGCTGGCCATGGGAGCAGCGCGCCTCTTCGCCGCGCAGCAGCGCCGTGATCACCGAAGGCACCAAGCGCCCCGCGGCCTCATGGGGACCATAGACCTGAAAAATACGGCCCCAGGCGATGGGCATGCCATGCACCTGGGCGAAGACCTCGGCCAGTTCCCGCGTCGCATTCTTGCAGCGTCCGTAGACGCTGCTGGGCACCAGGGGCGTCAGGCCCTCCTGACAATGGCCATAATTCCAGTCGTATTCCGCGCAACTGCCGGCGAGGACCGCCCCCTGCCCGCCATTCGCCCGGAAGGCCTCGATCAGGTCCAGGGTGGCCCGCACCCAGAGCAAATTGTCCGGCGAGGACCAATAGGCCCCCGGCTTGGCGCACCAGGCCAGGTGCAACAATTTGTCGGGACGGACCCGGCCCAGCAGTTCGGCGACGGCGCCGGACACCAGCAGGTCCAGTCCATGCCACTGCACCCGCCCATCGTCCACGGCGTCCACGGCGTCCACGGCGGTTTGCCCACTGTGTAGGCCATGCACCTCATAGCCCTTGAGCAGCAAATGCTCGACCACGGATCGGCCGATAAAGCCCGTTGCACCCGTCACCAGTACGCGCTGCATGTCAGTACCTCAGCAACCGGGGCACGGCCACCACGAACTGGCCACCCCAGGCGCGTATCTCGGCGAGCTGGCCGGTCACCTCATCCAGCAGGTTCCAGGGCAGCACCAGCACATAGTCCGGTTTTTCCTCGGCGATACGTTCCGGCGCGACTATGGGAATCCGGCTGCCCGGCAAGTACTTGCCCTGTTTGTGGGGGCTGGCGTCGGCCACCCAGGCCAACAGGTCGGGCTTGACCCCGGCGTAGTTGAGCAGGGTATTGCCCTTGGCCGCCGCGCCGTAACCGACCACCCGTTTGCCCTCGGCCTTGGCCTGCAGCAGAAAGCGCAACAGCTCGTGCTTGATGCCCTCGGCCGCCGGCGCCAGGCTGGCGTAGAACTCGGCCGTGCGCACGCCGCTGGCGCCCTCGCGAACCAGCACGG
>DATDTH010000629.1:0-2527 GCA_035290985.1 Pseudomonas sp.
TTGGCGTGCCAGTTCGCGCACCTGATAGACCGCCGCAGGAATCTCGATCATCACCCCCACCGGCGGCAGCGGCACGTCGGTGCCCTCGTCGCGCACCTCGCCCCAGGCGCGGTGGATCAGGTGCAGGGCTTCTTCCAGCTCGTGGGTACCGGAGATCATCGGCAGCAGGATGCGCAGGTTGTCCAGGCCCTCGCTGGCCTTGAGCATGGCCCGGGTCTGTACCAGGAAGATTTCCGGGTGGTCGAGAGTCACGCGGATGCCACGCCAGCCGAGGAAGGGGTTGTCTTCCTTGATCGGGAAATAGCTCAGGGCCTTGTCGCCGCCGATATCCAGGCTGCGCATGGTCACCGGCAGCGGGTGGAAGGCGGCCAGCTGCTCACGGTAGATCGCCAGCTGCTCCTTCTCGCTGGGGAAGCGGTCCTTGATCATAAAGGGTACTTCGGTGCGGTACAGGCCGACGCCCTCGGCGCCGCGCTCCTGGGCCCGCACCACATCGGCCAGCAGGCCGGTGTTGACCCAGAGCGGCATGCGGTGGCCGTCCAGGGTCTCGCAGGGCAGCGCGCGCAGCGCGTCCAGGCCCTGGGTCAGCTGGCGCTCCTCCTCCACCACTTCGGCGTACTGCTTGCGCAGCACCTCGCTGGGGTTGGTGAACACCTCGCCGTGGTAGCCGTCGACGATCAGCTGGATGCCGTCGATCTTCGAGTACGGCAGGTCGACCACGCCCATCACGGTGGGAATGCCCATGGCCCGGGCGAAGATCGCCACATGGGAGTTGCCCGAGCCGAGTACCGAGACCAGGCCGACCAGCTTGCCCTCCGGCACCTCGCCGAGCATGGCCGGCGACAGCTCCTCGCTGACCAGAATGCAGTTATCCGGGTAGACCAGGGTCTGCTGGCGGGCCTCCTGCAGGTAGGCGAGCAGGCGCCGGCCGAGGTCCTTGACGTCCGAGGCGCGCTCGCGCAGGTAGGCGTCGTCCATCAGTTCGAAGCGGTTGACGTGCTCGGTGACCACCTGGCGCAGAGCGCCCTGGGCCCATTGCCCGGTCTTGATCACGGTGGTCACTTCGCTGCCCAGGGCCGCGTCGTCGAGCATCATCAGGTAGACGTCGAACAGCGCCCGCTCCTCGGGACGCAGCTGGGTCGCCAGCTTGGCCGAGAGAGCGCGCATATCGCTGCGCACCCCCTCCAAAGCGGCCTTGAACAACAGCAGCTCGGCGTCAATATCGGCGACCGCCTTGTCCGGTACCACCTCCAGGTCGGCCGGTGGCAGCATCACCAGGGCGGTGCCCACGGCGGCGCCGGGCGAGCCCGGCACGCCGACGAACTTGGCCTCCTGGATGCCCTTGCCCTGCTTGCCGAGGCCACGGATCGAACCGGTGGCCTCGGCATGGGCGATGACCCCGGCCAGCTGCGCGCTCATGGTGACCAGGAAGGCTTCCTCGCCTTCGTCGAACTGGCGCCGCTCCTTCTGCTGGATCACCAGTACGCCCATCACCCGCCGGTGGTGGATGATCGGCGCGCCGAGGAAGGAAGCGTAGCGCTCCTCACCGGTTTCGGCGAAATAGCGGTAGCGCGGATGGTCGGCGGCGTTTTCCAGGTTCAGCGGTTCTTCGCGGGTGCCGACCAGGCCGACCAGGCCTTCGCTGGGAGACATGCTGACCTTGCCGATCGAGCGCTTGTTCAGGCCGTCGGTGGCCATCAACACGAAGCGGTTGGATTCCGGGTCGAGCAAGTAGACCGAGCAGACCTGGCTGCCCATGGCCTCCTTCACTCGCTGCACAATGATCGTCAGCGCCGATTTGAGGTCTTTGGCGGCATTTACTTCCTGGACGATCTTGCGCAGCGTATTGAGCATGGCTCGGGGTCGGCTCCTGGGTCGGTCGTGCGTGTCTGGGTCAGTCCCGCGCCAGCAGGCGCGGTGCAAGTTCCTTGAGGGCGCGGCGATAGACCTCGCGCTTGAATGTCACAACCTGGCCCAGCGGGTACCAGTAGCTCACCCAGCGCCAGCCGTCGAATTCCGGCTTGCTGGTCAGGTCCATCCGCACGCGCTGCTCGTCGGAGGTCAGGCGCAGGAGAAACCACTTCTGCTTCTGGCCGATACACAGCGGTTGGCTGTGGGTGCGCACCAGCCGTTGCGGCAGACGATAACGCAACCAGCCCCGGGTGCAGGCGAGAATCTGCACATCTTGCTGCTCCAGGCCCACTTCTTCGTTCAATTCGCGGTACAGCGCCTCTTCCGGCGACTCCCGGTCATTGATCCCGCCCTGGGGAAATTGCCAGGCATCCTGGTTGATGCGGCGCGCCCACAGCACCTGCCCGACATCATTGGTCAGAATGATGCCGACATTCGGGCGAAAACCATCGCAATCGATCACGGCACACAACCTCGTAAACGCATGTTCCGGCATTGTTCCACAAAGGCCGTGACAGCAGCAACGCGGCCTGCCGCTGGAATAGGAATGACCGGTAAAAGCCGCTATTCTGGCCGCCCCCGACCCCCCGACTGGCAGGCTGCTCACCGTGCGTTT
>DATDTH010000630.1:0-6150 GCA_035290985.1 Pseudomonas sp.
CACCCATGACGGCCTGGGCAAGCACCTCAATCCCTTTCTCCTGCTCGACTATGCCGGTCCCCATGGGTTCGCCCCGGCACCGCGCCCACGGGGCGTCGGCCAGCACCCCCATCGCGGTTTCGAGACGGTGACCATCGTCTACCAGGGCGAACTGGAACACCGCGACTCCACCGGCAGCGGCGGCCTGATCGGCCCCGGCGACGTGCAGTGGATGACCGCGGCGTCGGGCATCCTCCACGAGGAGTTCCATTCCGCCGACTTCACCCGCAACGGCGGCACCCTGGAAATGGTCCAGTTGTGGGTCAACCTGCCGGCCCGCGACAAGCGGGCCGCGCCCGGCTACCAGACGATCCTGGACCAGGACATTCCCGTCCTGGAGCTTGGCGGCGAGGCGGGTAGCGTGCGCCTGATCGCCGGGACCTTTGCCGGGCGCCAGGGCCCGGCCCGCACCTTCACCCCCATGGATGTCTGGGACCTGCGCCTCAACGCCGGTAAGCCGCTGAGCCTGCGCCTCGTCGAGGGGCGGCCCACGGCTCTGATCGTCCTGCGTGGCAGCCTGCGGATCAACGGCAGCGCGGCGCTCGGGGAAACCCAGATGGCGGTGTTGGGCCGTGCCGGCGACGAATTGCTGCTCGAGGCCAGCGAGCCGGCGCTGGTGCTGCTGCTCAGTGGCGAGCCCATCGACGAGCCCCTGGTCGGCCATGGCCCGTTCGTGATGAACAGCCAGGCGGAAATCGACCAGGCGATCCGGGATTTCCAGGCCGGCGAGTTCGGCCAGATGCCCCTTCGCTGATCCGCTGGCGGCCATTTGCCGAGCGGGAATTTGCTAACGAAGTACAGGATTCGCAGCGCGGCTAGCGGGTCGTTGAAAAAGGCGCAGTCGTTTTTCAACAGCCGGCTAAGCGCTGCTCAAACCGCCCGACGCCTTGGGCGTCAGGCCTGCGTGCAACTCTGAGGAGATCTAGAAAATGAGCATTCCCTATACCCGTCTCGACAAGACCCAGGCGGCCGTACTGCTGGTGGACCACCAGACCGGCCTGCTGTCGCTGGTGCGCGATTTCGATCCGGACAAGTTCAAGAACAACGTGTTGGCCCTGGCCGATCTGGCCAAGTACTTCCAGCTGCCGACCATCCTGACCACCAGTTTCGAGAACGGTCCCAACGGCCCGCTGGTGCCGGAGCTCAAGGCGCTCTTCCCGGATGCGCCCTATATCGCCCGTCCCGGGCAGATCAATGCCTGGGACAACGAGGAGTTCCTCGCGGCGGTGAAGGCCACCGGCAAAAAACAGTTGATCATCGCGGGGGTGGTCACCGAGGTGTGCGTGGCCTTCCCCGCGCTGTCGGCGATCGAGGCGGGTTACCAGGTGTTCGTGGTCACCGATGCGTCGGGCACCTTCAATGAGATCACCCGGGACGCCGCCTGGAACCGCATGTCCGCAGCCGGCGTCCAGCTGATGAGCTGGTTCGGCCTGGCCTGCGAGCTGCACCGCGACTGGCGTAACGACGTGGAAGGCCTGGGCACGCTGTTCTCCAACCATATCCCGGACTATCGCAACCTGATCACCAGCTACAGCACGCTGACCACGGGCCAGTAAGGCGCTGGAGCAGGGGCTGCGCCGAATCGCGCGGCCCCTGTTGCCTAGCCCCGATACTCTTCCCGTCCCCAATCGAGCAGACCCTGGACCAGGGTTTTCAGCACCGCCTGGGTGGGGCTGGCGAGGTCCTGGCGGAAGCGGAAGGGGGCGAACTCCTCCATATAGGTGCTCTGCGCCAGCTCCAGTTGCACGGCATGGATATGCCAGGCCGGGTTGCCGTAGTGACGGGTGATATGCCCGCCCTTGAAACGTCCGTTCAGCACCTGGCTATAGCCGGTGGTGTTCGCGCAGATCCCCGCGAGTCGACCGGCCAACTGGGGCGCGCAGCTGGCGCCGTCGAAGGTGCCGAGGTTGAAATCCGGCAGACGGCCCTCGAACAGGCGGGGCACCCGCGAGCGGATCGAGTGGGCATCGAACAGCAGGGCATAACCGAATTCGTCGCGCAGCCGCGCCAGTTCCTGCGCGAGGGTCTGGTGGTAGGGCGTCCAGATATGCGCCAGGTAGTGCGCTCGTTCCGCGGCGCAGGGCGCCAGGCCCTCGCGGAACAGTGGCGAGCCGTCGAACAGGGTGGCCGGGTACAGGCCGGTGGTAGCGCCGCTATACAGCGGTCGATCGTCCGCCGGGCGATTCAGGTCGATGACGAAACGCGAGTACTCCGCGGCCAGGATGCTGGCGCCTTGCTCGGCGGCGAAGGCGTAGAGTTGCGGCAGGTGCCAGTCGGTATCCGGCAGGCTGCGTGCCGGCTCGACCAGGCCGGCTTCGACCGCGGGCGTCAGCCGTAGCCCGGCGTGGGGCATGCTGATCAGCAGCGGCAACCGGCCGCGGGTGAAGTTCAGAACCTTATCCATAGCGTCTCCGTATCAAGCCTCTCCGTATCAAGCCTATGTGTCACAGCCGGACCTCGAGCCCATGGCGAAAGACCCGTTGCTCCAGGTCGCCGCCCAGCCAATAGCAGAGGTCGGCCGGACGTTCGATCCGCCAGGCGACGAAGTCGGCGACCTTGCCGACCTCCAGCGAGCCATGGCTGTCGCCCAGGCCCAGGGCCATGGCGGCATGCAGGGTGACGCCGGCCAGGGCCTCTTCCGGGGTCAGGCGCAGCAGGGTGCAGGCCATGTTCAGCATCAGGCGCAAGGACAGGACCGGCGAGGTGCCGGGGTTCAGGTCGCTGGCGATCGCCATGGGCACGCCATGGCTGCGCAGGGTCGCGACAGGTGGCAGTCGGGTTTCCTTAAGACAGTAGAAGGCCCCTGGCAGCAGCACGGCGACCGTGCCGGACGCCGCCATGGCGATGGCGTCGTCCTCGGTCATGAATTCCAGGTGGTCGGCGGACAGGGCCCCATGGCGTGCCGCGAGGCTCGAACCGCCGAGGGCGGACAGTTGCTCGGCGTGCAGCTTGACCGGCAGCCCCTGCGCCCGGGCCGCGCTGAAGACGCGCTCGACCTGGGCCGGCGAGAACGCCAGGTGTTCGCAGAAGGCGTCCACGGCATCGACCAGGCCTTCGGCCGCCAGGGCCGGCAGCATCTCGTCGCAGATATGGGCGATGTAGGCGTCGGCCCGGCCGGCATATTCCGGAGGCAGGGCGTGGGCCGCGAGGCAGGTGCTGCGCAGGGTGACCGGCAGTTCGGCCGCCAGGCGACGGATCACCCGCAGCATCTTGCGTTCGCTGGCCAGGTCCAGGCCATAGCCGGACTTGATTTCGAGCGTGGTCACGCCGTCGCGCAACAGGCTGGTCAGGCGCCGCGTGGCGCTGGTACACAGCTGGTCCTCGCTGGCCGCCCGGGTGGCGCGCACGGTGCTGGCGATACCACCGCCGGCCGCGGCGATCTCGGCATAGCCGACGCCCTCGAGGCGCTGTTCGAATTCGTTGCTGCGGTTGCCGCCGAACACGGCATGGGTGTGGCAATCGATCAGCCCCGGGGTGACCCAGGCACCCGCCAGGTCGATCGGGTCCGGGTACTCGGCCGGGGGCAGTTCGCCCTGGGGGCCGATCCAGTCGATCAAGCCGTCGACCACCACCAGGGCCGCCTGCTCGATGATCGAATAACGGCCGCCGGCCATGCTGGCGATGTGGCAGTTGCGCCAAAGCTGTTTCATGCCTGCCTCCTGTGGTTAAGGGCGAATTCATTCGCCTGATGCCGCCTGGCGAATAAATTCGCCCCTACACAAAGCCGTTAGACCGCGCTGGGCAGCAGGGGGGCGTTCAGCAAGCCGCTCAGGCGGCGCTCGGCCAGCAGTTGGCTGGCGGCCTCGATGTCCGGCGCGAAAAAGCGGTCCTTGTCGTAGAACGGCACCTTGGTCCGCAGGGTGGTGCGGGCCTGCTCCAGCTTGGGCGAGGTCTTCAGGCCGGTGCGAAAATCCATGCCCTGGCAGGCCGCGAGCCATTCCACGGCCAGGATGCCGCGCACGTTCTCGGCCATTTCCCAGAGGCGCTTGCCCGCGGCCGGGGCCATGGACACATGGTCTTCCTGGTTAGCGGAGGTCGGCAGGCTGTCGACGCTGTGAGGGTGGGCCAGGGCCTTGTTCTCGCTGGCCAGGGCCGCGGCGGTGACCTGGGCGATCATGAAGCCGGAGTTGACCCCGCCATTGGCCACCAGGAACGGCGGCAGCTGGGACATGTGCTTGTCCATCATCAGGGAGATCCGCCGTTCGCTCAGGGCGCCGATTTCCGCCAGGGCCAGGGCCAGGTTGTCCGCGGCCATGGCCACGGGTTCGGCGTGGAAGTTGCCGCCGGAAATCACTTCGCCCTCGGCCGCGAACACCAGGGGGTTGTCGGACACGGCATTGGCCTCGATGCCCAGGACCTCGGCGGCCTGGCGCAGCTGGGTCAGGCAGGCGCCCATGACTTGCGGCTGGCAGCGCAGCGAGTAGGGGTCCTGGACCTTGTCGCAGTTGCGGTGGGACTCGGAGGTTTCACTGCGCGGGCCGAGCAGCTCGCGGTAGCAGGCCGCCGCGTCGATCTGGCCGCGCTGGCCCCGGGCGGCATGGATGCGCGCATCGAAGGGCGCCCGCGAGCCGAGCACGGCCTCGACGGTCAGGCCGCCGCAGGCCAGGGCCGCCTCGAACAGGTCCTCGGCCTCGAACAGGCCGCGCAAGGCGAAGGCGGTGGAGACCTGGGTGCCATTGAGCAGTGCCAGGCCTTCCTTGGCCGCCAGGGTCAGGGGCTGGAGGCCGGCCACGGCCAGGGCCTCGCGCGCCGGTAGCCATTCGCCGCGATGGCGGGCCTGGCTCTCGCCGAGCAAGACCAGCGACATATGGGCCAGGGGCGCCAGGTCGCCGGATGCGCCGACCGAACCTTTGAGGGGGATCTGGGGATAGACCTCGGCATTGAGCAGCGCCAGCAGGGCATCGATCACCTGGCGGCGGATGCCGGAGAAGCCGCGACTGAGGCTGTTGACCTTGAGCAGCATGATCAGCCGCACCAGGTCATCGCTGATCGGCTGGCCGACACCGGCGGCATGGGACAGCACCAGGGAGCGCTGCAGGTTTTCCAGGTCCGCGCTGGCGATGCGCGTCGAGGCGAGCAAACCGAAGCCGGTGTTGATGCCATAGGCCGTGCGGTTCTCGGCCAGGATCCGTTCGACGCAGGCCACGCTGGCATCGATCGGTGCCGAGGCGCTGGCATCCAGGGTGATGGTCGCCGGTGCCTGATAAATCGAGCGCAGTTGAGCCAGGGTCAGTCGACCGGGGATCAGGGTTAATTCAGCCATTTTCATGTTCCTTGAATCCTTGGAGAGTGTCGTTCAGCGCCGCTCGAGCATCGGCAGGTTCAGGCCCTGTTCCTGGGCGCAGTCGATGGCGATGGCGTAGCCGGCATCGGCATGGCGCATCACCCCGGTGGCCGGGTCGTTGTGCAGAACCCGGGCGATGCGCGCAGCCGCCTCATCGGTGCCGTCGCAGACGATGACCATGCCCGAATGCTGGGAGAAGCCCATGCCGACGCCGCCACCGTGGTGCAGCGAGACCCAGGTCGCGCCGCTGGCGGTATTGAGCAGGGCGTTGAGCAGCGGCCAGTCGGACACGGCGTCGGAGCCGTCCTGCATGGCTTCGGTTTCACGGTTCGGGCTGGCGACCGAGCCGGAGTCCAGGTGATCCCGTCCTATCACGATAGGCGCGGACAGCTCACCGCTGCGGACCATTTCGTTAAAGGCCAGGCCCAGCTTGGCCCGTTGCCCCAGGCCGACCCAGCAGATGCGCGCCGGCAGGCCCTGGAACGCGATGCGCTCGCGGGCCATGTCCAGCCAGCGGTGCAGGTGGGCATCGTCGGGGATCAGTTCCTTGACCTTGGCGTCGGTCTTGTAGATGTCCTGGGGATCGCCGGACAGGGCGACCCAGCGGAAGGGGCCGACACCCCGGCAGAACAGCGGGCGGATATAGGCCGGGACGAAACCGGGGAAATCGAAGGCATTGGCCACGCCCTCGTCCTGGGCCATCTGGCGGATATTGTTGCCGTAGTCGAAGGTCGGCACGCCCATCTGCTGGAAGTCGAGCATGGCTCGCACATGCACGGCCATGGACTGCTTGGCCGCCTTGACCACCTGTGCCGGCTCGCTCAGCG
>DATDTH010000631.1:0-4420 GCA_035290985.1 Pseudomonas sp.
GGGGCAACCCGGCGAGGTGCTGGGGGCCGGCGGCAAGCTGCTCAACCTGGTCGACCTGACCGACGTCTACATGACCTTCTTCCTGCCCGAGCGCCAGGCCGGACGGGTGGCCCTGGGCGCCGAGGTGCGCCTGGTGATAGATGCCGCGCCCCAGTATGTGATCCCGGCCAAGGTGAGTTTCGTCGCCAGCGTCGCCCAGTTCACGCCCAAGGCGGTGGAGACCGCCAGCGAGCGGGAAAAACTGATGTTCCGGGTCAAGGCGCGGATCGAACCGGAGCTGCTGAAGAAACACCTGGAACGGGTCAAGACCGGCCTGCCCGGCATGGCCTACCTCAAGCTCGACCCCGAGGCCCAGTGGCCGACCCAGCTGCAGCTCAACGTCGCGCCATGAGCCAGCCGCTCGCGTCCGTGGTGCAGGTGGATGACCTCAGCCTGGTCTATGGCAAGACCCGGGCCCTGGACCGCCTCAGCCTGGCGATTCCGGCCGGGCGCATGGTCGGCCTGATCGGCCCGGACGGGGTCGGCAAGTCCAGCCTGCTGGCGTTGATCGCCGGGGCGCGCCAGTTGCAGCAGGGCCGCGTGCGGGTGCTGGACGGCGACATGGCCGACCCGCGGCACCGCCGCCAGGTCTGCCCACGCATCGCCTACATGCCCCAGGGCCTGGGCAAGAATCTCTACCCGACCCTGAGCGTGTTCGAGAACCTGGAGTTCTTCGGCCGCCTGTTCGACCAGGCGGCCTAGGAGCGCCAGCGGCGCATTGCCGACCTGCTGCAGAGCACCGGCCTGAGCGCCTTCGCCGGGCGTCCGGCGGGCAAGCTGTCCGGCGGCATGAAGCAGAAGCTCGGGCTGTGCTGCGCGCTGATCCACGACCCCGACCTGCTGATACTCGACGAACCCACCACCGGTGTCGATCCGCTGGCCCGCAACCAGTTCTGGAGCCTGATCGCCCGCATCCGCGCCCAGCGCCCCGGCATGAGCGTGCTGGTGGCCACGGCCTATATGGACGAGGCCCAGCGTTTCGACTGGCTGGTGGCCATGGACGACGGCCGCATCCTCGCCACCGGCACGCCGGCCGAACTGCTGGCGCGCACGGCCTGTCGCGACCTGGAAAGCGCCTTTATCGCCCTACTGCCGGAAGATAAGCGCCGCGGCCACCAGGCCCTGGTGATACCGCCGCGGCCGGCGAGCACGGGCGCGGCCCGGATCGCCATCGAGGCCCATGACCTGAGCATGCGCTTCGGCGATTTCGTCGCCGTCGACCGGGTGAGCTTTCGCATCGAGCGCGGGGAGATCTTCGGCTTTCTCGGCTCCAACGGCTGCGGCAAGACCACCACCATGAAGATGCTCACCGGGCTGCTGCCGTTCAGCGAAGGCCAGGCCCTGCTCTTCGGCCAACCGGTGGACCCGCGCAATATCGACACCCGCCGCCGGGTCGGCTACATGTCCCAGTCGTTCTCGCTCTATGGCGAGCTGACGGTACGGCAGAACCTCGACCTGCACGCGCGCCTGTTCCAACTCCCGGCCGATCAGCGCGGCCCGCGGATCCAGGCCATGCTCGAGCGCTTCGACCTCGAAGCGGTGGTCGATCGCCTGCCGGCCAGCGTGCCCCTGGGGGTGCGCCAGCGCCTGTCTCTGGCGGTGGCGGTGATCCACAAGCCGGAGATCCTGATACTCGACGAACCCACCTCGGGCGTCGACCCGGTGGCCCGCGACAGCTTCTGGGCACTGCTGATCCAGCTGTCCCGGGAAGACGGCGTGACCATCTTCATCTCCACCCACTTCATGAACGAGGCGTTGCGCTGCGACCGCATGTCGCTGATGCACGCCGGCCGCGTGCTCGACAGCGGCAGCCCTCAAGAACTGATGGCCAAGCGCGGCCTGCCGACCCTGGAAGAGACCTTTATCGCCTACCTGCGCGACGCCAGCGCGGACGAGCCACAAGCGCAAACCCGCCCGCCCGCGACGAGCGCGTCACCCGTCGCCAGGGGCGCCACCCGGCAAGCGGGCTTCAGCCTGCGCCGCCTGTTCTGTTACAGCCGCCGGGAGGCCATGGAACTGCGCCGCGACCCGATCCGCGCCGCCCTGGCCCTGCTCGGCAGCGTGCTGCTGATGCTCATCATGGGCTATGGCATCAACCTGGACGTGGAGGACCTCAGCTATGCGGTGCTCGATCGCGACCAGACCAGCACCAGCCAGACCTACACGCAGAACCTCTCCGGCTCGCGCTACTTCCTCGAGCAGCCGGCGCTGCGCGACTACGACGACCTCGACCGGCGCCTGCGCAGCGGCGAGATCAGCCTGGCGGTGGAGATCCCGCCGAACTTCGGCCGCGACCTCAAGCGCGGTCATAGCCCGCAAATCGGCTTCTGGATCGACGGCGCCATGCCCATGCGCGCCGACACCATCAAGGGCTATGCCCAGGGCATCCACCTCGGCTACCTGTACCAACTCGCCCGCGAGGCGAGCCAGCCGGTGGCCGTCAGCCAGGTCGACATCGCCCTGCGCTACCGCTACAACCCCGACGTGCAGAGCCTGCCGGCCATGGTGCCGGCCGTGATTCCGCTGCTGCTGATGCTGATCCCGGCCATGCTCACCGCCCTCGGCGTGGTACGCGAGAAGGAGCTGGGCTCGATCATCAACCTCTACGTGACCCCGGTGACCCGCCTGGAATTCCTGGTCGGCAAGCAGCTGCCCTATATCGCCCTGGGCCTGTTCAACTTCTTCCTGCTGGTGGCGCTCGCCGTGCTGGTGTTCGGCGTGCCGGTCAAGGGCAGCCTGCTGACCCTGACCCTGGGCGCGCTGCTTTACCTGATCTGCGCAACCGCCCTGGGCCTGCTGATGTCCTCGCTCCTCAACAGCCAGATCGCCGCGATCTTCGGCACCGCCATCGCCACCCTGGTGCCGGCCGTGCAGTTTTCCGGCCTGCTGCACCCGATCTCGGCGCTGGAGGGCGCCAGCGCCTTTATCGGCCAGATTTACCCCACCAGCCATTTCCTGATCATCAGCCGTGGCGTGTTCTCCAAGGCCCTGGGGCTGGCCGAGCTCTACCCCTATTTCATTCCCCTGCTGCTGGCGATTCCGCTGCTGACCCTGCTCAGCGTCGCCGGCCTGAAGAAACAGGAGCGCTGACATGAACACAACAGCGCAGAACATCCTGCACCTGGGCATCAAGGAACTGCGCAGCCTTTACCGCGACCCGGCGCTGTTGCTGCTGATCCTCTACGCCTTCACCCTGGGCATCTATGCCAGCGCCACCGGCGTGCCCGAGGCCCCGCACCGCGCCACCATCGGGGTGATAGACGAGGACCAGTCGCAGGCCTCGGTGCGCATCATCAATGCCTTCCAGATGCCCTACTTCCTGCCGCCCAAGGCCATCGACATCGCCCAGATGGACCAGGGCATGGACGCCGGGCGCTACACCTTCACCCTGAACATTCCCCCGGGCTTCCAGCGCGACCTGCTGGCGGGGCGGCAGCCGAGCCTGCAACTCAATGTCGACGCCACCCAGGTCAGCCAGGCCTTCACCGGCGCCGGCCATATCCAGCAGATCATCGGCGCCGAGGTGGCGGAATTTCTCAGGCACTATCGCAGCGTCGAGCCCCTGCCGGTCGAGGCGGTGGTGCACATGGCGTTCAACCCGAACCTGGTGCGGGCCTGGTTCGGCGCGGTGAACGAGGTGATCAACCAGATCACCATGCTGTCGATCATCCTCACCGGCGCCGCGCTGATCCGCGAGCGCGAGCACGGCACCATCGAGCACCTGCTGGTGATGCCAGTAACGCCCTTCGAGATCATGTCGGCCAAGGTCTGGTCCATGGCCTTGGTGGTGCTGCTGGCCGCGGCCTTCGCCCTGAAGCTGGTGGTGGAGGGCTGGCTGGCGGTGCCGCTGCACGGCTCGCTGGCCCTGTTCCTGGCCGGGGCCGCCCTACACCTGTTCGCCACCACGTCCATGGGCATCTTCTTCGGCACCCTCGCCCGCTCGATGCCGCAGCTGGGGCTGCTGATCATCCTGGTGCTGATCCCGCTGCAGATCCTCTCCGGCGGCATGACCCCGCGGGAAAGCATGCCCGAGGCCGTGCAGAACATCATGCTGATCGCGCCCACCACCCACTTCGTCGAACTGGGCCAGGCCATCCTGTTCCGCGGCGCGGATTTCCTGATCGTCTGGCCACAGCTGCTGGCGCTCGCCGTGATCGGCAGCGCCTTCTTCCTCGGCGCCCTGTTCCGGCTGCGCAAGTCGCTGCAGTGACGCTGGGTTGATCGCTCCCACGCTCCGCGTGGGAATGCAGCCCTGGACGCTCCTGCGTTCCCCCTGTGACGCAGAGCGTCTGCGAGCCAGGCACCCACGCGATGCGGGTTTTCACAGCCTCTCAGGCCTGGCTCAATCGAGCATGCCCACATGCCGTGGGTGGCTGGCGAC
>DATDTH010000632.1:0-4250 GCA_035290985.1 Pseudomonas sp.
GGCCAGCGCCCTGAGCGGGCGGGTCAGCCTGACGGCCGCGACCCTGTCGGGCATGCTCGATCGTCTGGAGGCGCGCGGCCTGCTGCAGCGCCAGCGCGACGATCAGGACCGTCGCCGCCAGTGGCTGCTGCTCAGCGCCGCCGGTCGCGAACTGATGCAGCAGGCACCGAGCCTGTTGCCCCCCGAATTTCGCGAACGCTTCGCCGGGCTCAGCGACTGGGAGCGCCACAGCCTGACCGCCGCGCTGCTGCGCGCCGCCGAGCTCTGTGGCGAGATGGAGTAGGGCGGGTGCATCCGCAAGCTTTTGCGTGATTGCGATGCCGGTATGTGAGGGCTTGGTTCCGAAAAGCGCTTCAGCGAAGCCTAGAGGTCAAGGCGCAGCGAGGTTCCGATCGGGTGCGCTCAGCGCACCGCAACGCTTCGACGAAACCCGCTGCCCCGGCATCACCAGAAGCCCAATGAGGTGTGCAGGTCGCGGTCAAAAACGCTGGGCTGTCGCTGTCACCCTACCCTCGCACAATCATCGCGGCACAGGGCCTTGCTCGCCGGGCCTTAAGACGGGCAAAGATAAGGTGAAAATGCGCTATGGGCTATCGGTCTGCTCGACCGGGAGATCATGCATGAGCCCATAGTGGCGAAAGGCTTCGCGGATATTGTTGCGCAAGACCTTGTTGTCCCAGGGTTTGGTGTAGAAGCGATAAATCGCCCCACGGTTGATGGCCTCCATAATGGATTCCAGGTCGGTGTAAGCAGACAGGATGATTCTGAAGGTGTCGGGATACAAATCCTTGATCCGGTCGAGGAACTCCGTGCCGTTCATGTCGGGCATGCGTTGGTCGCACAGGACGACCTGCACCGGATGCAGGGCCAGTAGCTCGAAGCCTTCGGCGGCCGACCGTGCCGACAGCACCTGGTAACCATCTTGGTACAGTAGCCGCTGCAAGGCGGCCAATACATGGGTTTCATCGTCCACCAGCAGCAGGGTCTTGAGGGGGCGGATTTCGGTCAGCGGCGGCGGCAGGTGTTTCTCCTCCCGCAGTAGCTGTTCCAGTGCGGCTACCGGTTGCGGCGGGCTGAAATAGAAACCCTGGATCTGGTCGCAGCGGTTGCGCCGCAGGTAGGACAACTGCGCGGCGGTTTCCACCCCTTCGGCGACCACCTCCAGCTTCAGGCTGTGGGCCATGCGGATAATCGCCAGGGCGATGGCGGCATCGTCCGGGCTGCAGGTGATATTGCGGATAAAGGCGATATCGATCTTCAGTTTGTCGATGGGGAAGCGGTGTAAATAGGCCAGGCTCGAATAGCCGGTGCCGAAATCGTCGATGGAAATCTGTACGCCGCGTTTTTTCAGGTTCTGCAAGCAGGCGATGGTGTGCTCGGTATTCGCCATCAGGGTGCTTTCGGTCAGTTCCAGTTCGAGCAGGTTGGCGTCGATGGCGTTGTCGTCGATGGCGCGGACGATATCGGCTTCCAGATCACCTTCGATGAATTGGCGGCCGCAGACATTCACCGCCACCTGCATAGGCCCGACTGAGGAACGCAGCCAGAGGCCGATCTGAGCGCAGGCCGTGGCAATGACCCAGCTGCCCACGCGGACGATCAAGCCGGTGTTTTCCAGGACTGGGATAAAGTCCTGGGGCGATACCAGGCCGTATCCGGGGCGTTGCCAGCGCAGCAGGGCCTCGACGCCGGTCACCCGGCCACTGTTGAGTTGCACCTTGGGTTGGTAGAACAGCACGAATTCGCCCCGTTCGACCGCCTTGCGCAGGGCCATTTCCAGTTCGAGGCGGGCCAGCACTTCGGCATTCATCTGCGCCGTGAAAAACCTGTAGGTGTCGCGCCCGGCCTGCTTGGCCCGGTACATGGCGGTGTCCGCGTACTTGATCAGGGTGTCGGCGTCGGAGGCGTCGTCGGGATGTACTGTGATGCCGATGCTGGCGGTCAGTGTCACTGCGTGGCCTTGCAGGTCGAAGGGCGTGCGCAATGTCTCGCGGATATTGTTGGCCACCAGGGTTGCGCCCTGTTGCCCGTCCTGCATTACCAGGATCAGGGCGAATTCGTCGCCCCCCAGGCGGCCGACCGTGTCCCGCATGCGCACGCATTGCACCAGGCGGTCGCTGAACTGGCTGAGCAACTCGTCGCCGCTGGCATGGCCCAGGGTGTCGTTGATGTATTTGAAGTGATCCAGATCGATAAACAGGACGGCGACCATCCAGTGCTTGCCCTCCGCCTGGAGCAGGGTGTTCTTCAGAGTGTCGTAGAACAGCATGCGGTTGGGCAGGCCAGTGAGGGTGTCGTAGTGGGCCAGGTGGTGCAGGCGCTGCTGGGCCTCCTTGCGTTCGGTGATGTCGCGCACCACGCCGACAATGATCCAGCCCGCGCCGGAGCGTTGGGCCTGGCGCTGCACCTCGATTTGGAGCAGGGAGCCATCCTTGCGCCGTATCTGGCTTTCCGACAGTTCGCCACCGCCGCTGCCCGCGATCAGTGCGTCGTACAGCTGCGTGAGTTGCTCGAATGTTCCTCCGCCCAGTTGCATCGGGCCCATCCGCAGCAGTTCGTCGCGCCTGTAGCCGAGCATGCTGCAGGCGGTCGCGTTGACCTCGACGAAACGCATGCTGGCGCGGCTCACCAGATAAATCGCATCGGCGGTGGCGTCCATCGCCGAGCGGAAGCGCTGCAGATCGGTGGTGAGCGCCTGCGCCTGTTGTTCCAGCACCCAGTTATGGTTTTGCACGAAATCGCTGAAGGCTTTCAAGCGCAACAGGTTGCGCACTCGCAACCAGAGTTCGGCGCGGTCGACCGGTTTGGTCAGGAAGTCTTCGGCCCCGGCATTCAGGCCGGCGAGGCGGGCGGCGCGGTCGACCTGGGCGGAGACCATGATGATCGGGATATTCGCGGTGACGGGGTTGGCCTTGAGGAGGTTGGCCACCTCGTAGCCATCCATGCCCGGCATCATGATATCCAGCAAAATCAAGTCTGGAGCGCGCAGGGCGATCGAGATCAGCGCCTCTTCGCCACTGGCGGCGTTCTGGGTGAGGTAGCCTTCGGGGCGCAGCAGAGCCTCCAGCAATTTGCGGTTGTGCAGTTCGTCATCGACTATCAGCACGGTGGCCATGGCATCGGCTTGGGGCGGAATGCTCGTGGGACTGGTCATGGGCGGCTAACCAAAGGGTTTTTCGGCAGGGGTCGCGGGCAGCGCGCGTTTGCCCAGCAGGGCATCGATCGCCGCATAAAGTTCCTGGTAGCGCAGTGGCTTGCTGATATAGGTGTCGCAGCCTTTTCCTGGTCCGCTTTCATCGCCAAGGCGGTTAGGGCTATGACCGGAATGCTGGCGGTGAGTGGGGCCTGTTTGAGCAGGGCGGCCTCGGCATCGGTCGCGCTCAGCACCCGGTGGCCGACGTTGCGCAACAGCAGGGAGGCCAGCTTCAGGTTCGCCGGGTTGTCCTCGATGACCAGGATGCTTGCCATCAGTCAGTCCTTCAAAGCGGCAACGTGTGGCGGACTTCGGCGATAAAACGGACTTGGTTGAGCCGGTTTTCTCGACCATATGGATCACCTTGCCCGTATGGTTCTTTAGCGTAGCACGGTCCTGCGCGGTGATCTGTTTGGCGGTCACCACCAGCACGGTATGAGCGCGATCATCTGCTGATTCACGTCCGGGATGATGTCCAGCGCGGCAAATCCCGGGGTGATGCTGGTGTCCAGTTCCAGGCTCAGGGCCGCCGCCCGGGCGATCAATTCTGGCGGGTCGGAAATGTCGGCTGGGGTGATGCGATTGAGCACATCCAGGGCCATATAGCCCAGCATGCGTTCGCCGCCGAGCTCTGTGGCGAGATGGAGTGGGACGGATTCGAGAGGTATGGCTTCGCTCCTACAATCCCCGGGCAGCGCTTCTGCGCAATCCGCTGTCCCGGATTGCGCCAAGGCTTATCTGGGCTACAAAACCGGCCTGCCACCGCGCGCAACCTGGGCGCTCGCCGACCTCGGGACGGTATCTACGAAAGCGCCGCCTAGGGATTGAAGGCGCGAATTCATTCGCCAGGCGGGCCCCAGGCCAATGAATTGGCCCGAGTCACAAGGTGGCCAGCCTGCATCCTCGCTGCACAGGGCCCTTGCCCGCCGAGCCCTGGACGGCAAAGACAAGGTGACAAGCTCTAGGCGGGTTCGTGACGTGCTTCAGCCTTAATGGCTGGGCTTGTTGCCGCGGATCAGCTCGCGCAGGGCGAAGCGGTTGGGGTGGCAGGCGTCGG
>DATDTH010000633.1:0-8404 GCA_035290985.1 Pseudomonas sp.
AAGCCTGGCCTGGCGCAGCCGGCAGGTGCCTCTGGGCAGGCTCAGGCGGGCAAGGTCAATCTGAACTCGGCCGATGCCGCCACCCTGGAGCGGGAACTGGTCGGGATAGGCGAGGCCAAGGCCCAGGCCATTGTCGTGCACCGCGAAACCGTGGGCGCCTTCAGTTCGGTGGACGAGTTGCTGGAGGTCAAGGGCATAGGGGCGGCGATACTGGAGAAGAATCGTGACAGGCTGAGTGTCGACTGAGGCTATCGCCACCGGAGGCCAGTCAATGACTGGCCTTTTTTTCGGGCATAAAAAAGCCCCGCATCTGCAGGGCTTTGAGATTTGGCTCCACGACCTGGACTCGACAGCGTAGCTGAACGCGCTTTAGCGCGGACCCGAAGGGGTGAGCATTAGCGAATAACCTGGGACGCAGTCCCTGCGTGAGAGTCCGGCGGGCAATAAAAAACCCAGCTGGATGGCTGGGTTTCTTGAATTTGGCTCCACGACCTGGACTCGAACCAGGGACCCAGTGATTAACAGTCACTTGCTCTACCAACTGAGCTATCGCGGAACACGGGTCGTATCTTACTGATTGAAAAGGGGAAGTCAAGACTGACCGAACCCCCTTTGCAGGCTTTTTTTACAGCACCTGAACGATGGCCCGGGTCACGGCATCCAGGTTGCGGGTGTTCAGCGCGGCGACGCAGATGCGGCCGGTGCCGACCGCGTAGATGCCGAATTCGGTCCTCAGGCGCTCGACCTGCTCGGCGCTGAGGCCGGAGTAGGAGAACATGCCGCGCTGGCGCGCCACGAAGCCGAAATCGCGCGTGGCGCCCTGGGCGGCGAGTTGCTCGACCATGGCCAGGCGCATGCCGCGAATACGCTCGCGCATCTCACCCAGTTCCTCTTCCCACAGTGTCCGTAGCTCGGGGCTGTTGAGCACGGCCGCGACCACGCTGGCGCCGTGGGTCGGCGGGTTGGAGTAGGTGGTGCGGATCACGCGCTTGACCTGGGACAGCACGCGTGCGGCCTCTTCCCTGGATTCGGTGACTATGGACAGGGCGCCCACGCGTTCGCCGTACAGGGAAAAGGATTTGGAGAACGAGCTGCTGACGAAGAAGGTCAACCCGGACTGGGCAAACAGGCGCACGGCGGCGGCATCCTCTTCGATGCTGTCGCCGAAGCCCTGGTAGGCGATGTCCAGGAAGGGCACGTGGTCCTTCTCCCTGAGGGTCTCGAGCACCAGCTTCCAGTCGTCCGGGCTCAGGTCGACGCCGGTCGGGTTGTGGCAGCAGGCATGCAGCACCACGACCGAGCGGGCGGGCAGGGCCTTGAGGTCTTCCAGCAGGCCGGCACGGTTCACCCCGTGGCTGGC
This sequence comes from Pseudomonas sp., assembly GCA_035290985.1. Lineage (GTDB taxonomy): Bacteria > Pseudomonadota > Gammaproteobacteria > Pseudomonadales > Pseudomonadaceae > Aquipseudomonas. Next base: position 1,361 of record DATDTH010000633.1, read on the forward strand.
GGCGTCGTAATAACGGTAGTTCTGCACCGGGAAGCCGGCGGACTCGAACAGCGCCCGGTGGTTTTCCCAGCTGGGGTCGCTGATGGCGACCACGGCATCCGGCAGCAGGCGCTTGATGAAGTCGGCGCCGGTTTTTAGTGCGCTGGTGCCGCCCAGCGCCTGGGTGGTGACCACGCGACCCTCGGCCAGCAGGGGCGAGTCGGCGCCGAAGATCAGTTTCTGTACGGCCTGGTCGTAGGCGGCAATGCCTTCGATGGGCAGGTAGCCGCGGGGAGCATGGGCGGCGATGCGGGCCTTCTCGGCCTCGGCGACCGCGCGCAACAGCGGAATGCGGCCTTCTTCGTTGGTGTAGACCCCTACACCGAGGTTGACTTTGGTCGGGCGCGGGTCGGCGTTGAATGCTTCGTTCAGGCCCAGGATGGGGTCGCGCGGAGCCATTTCGACAGCAGTGAACAAACTCATGAGGTGGCAGCTCGAAGAGGAGGGTGGGAGGCCAGGCAAAACCCCGTTACGACGGCGTTAGGGGTTGCGCAAAAGGGTCGTTATTATAACGGTCCAGCTGACGTGCGGCGATAAGGCCGACACGTTTTTCGCTAGGGTTTGACGACCCTGTTCGCATGGCGTCACACCCGATTGTCGAGGTGCTTCATGTCCAAATTTCAGCTCTTCACCCGCTTCCAGCCCGCCGGTGATCAGCCCGAGGCGATCCGGTTGATGGTGGAAGGTCTCGAGGCCGGGCTGTCGCACCAGACCCTGCTGGGTGTCACCGGCTCGGGCAAGACGTTCAGCATCGCCAACGTGATCGCCCAGGTGCAGCGCCCGACCCTGGTCCTGGCGCCGAACAAGACCCTGGCCGCGCAACTCTATGGTGAATTCAAGAGCTTCTTTCCGAACAATTCGGTGGAGTACTTCGTTTCCTACTACGACTACTACCAGCCGGAAGCCTATGTACCGTCCTCCGATACCTTTATCGAGAAGGATGCCTCGATCAACGACCATATCGAGCAGATGCGCCTGTCGGCGACCAAGGCGCTGCTGGAGCGCTCGGACGCGATCATAGTGACCACGGTGTCCTGCATCTACGGCCTGGGCGACCCCGCGTCCTACCTGAAGATGGTGCTGCACATCGACCGTGGCGACCGCATGGACCAGCGTGAACTGCTGCGCCGCCTGGCCGACCTGCAATACACCCGCAACGACATGGACTTCGCCCGTGCCACCTTCCGCGTGCGTGGCGACGTGATCGACATCTTTCCCGCCGAATCCGATCTGGAGGCCATTCGCATCGAGCTGTTCGACGAGGAGGTGGAAAATATCGCCGCCTTTGACCCGCTCACCGGCGAAGTCCTGCGCAAGCTGCCGCGCTACACCCTCTACCCCAAGAGTCACTACGTGACGCCACGGGAGAAGCTGTTGGAAGCAGTGGAGCAGATCAAGGTCGAGCTCAAGGAGCGCCTGGAGTACCTGCGCGGCGCCAACAAGCTGGTGGAGGCCCAGCGCCTGGAGCAGCGCACCCGCTTCGATCTGGAAATGATCATGGAGCTGGGCTACTGCAACGGCATCGAGAACTACTCGCGCTACCTGTCGGGGCGTGAGTCCGGTGCGCCGCCACCGACCCTCTACGATTACCTGCCGGCTAATGCGCTGCTGGTCATCGATGAATCCCACGTCAGCGTGCCCCAGGTCGGCGCCATGTACAAAGGCGACCGCTCGCGCAAGGAAACCCTGGTCGAGTACGGCTTTCGCCTGCCCTCGGCGCTGGACAACCGGCCGATGCGCTTCGACGAGTGGGAGGCGATCAGTCCGCAGACCATCTTCGTTTCGGCCACGCCGGGCAATTACGAGGCCGAGCATGCCGGCCGGGTGATCGAGCAACTGGTGCGTCCCACCGGCCTGGTCGACCCGCAGATCGAGGTGCGCCCGGCCACCACCCAGGTGGACGACCTGCTGTCGGAGATCGGCAAGCGCGTGGCCTTGGAAGAGCGGGTGCTGGTTACCACCCTGACCAAGCGCATGGCCGAGGACCTGACCGATTACCTGGCCGACCATGGGGTGCGGGTGCGCTACCTGCATTCGGACATCGACACCGTGGAGCGGGTCGAGATCATCCGCGACCTGCGCATCGGTGCCTTCGATGTGCTGGTCGGGATCAACCTGCTGCGCGAGGGGTTGGATATGCCCGAGGTCTCGCTGGTGGCGATCCTGGATGCCGACAAGGAGGGCTTTCTGCGTTCGGAGCGCTCCTTGATCCAGACCATAGGCCGGGCGGCGCGCAACCTTAATGGCCGGGCGATCCTCTACGCCGACCGCATGACGGGCTCCATGGAGCGGGCGATAGGCGAGACCGAGCGCCGGCGCAACAAGCAGATCGCCCACAACGAGCTGCATGGCATCACCCCCAAGGGGGTGTTCAAGGATGTCCAGGACATCATGGAAGGCGCGACCGTGCCCGGCTCACGCAGCAGCAAGCGCAAGGGCATGGCCAAGGCCGCGGAAGAAAGCGCGCGCTACGAGAACGAGTTGCGCTCGCCGAGCGAGATCACCAAGCGCATCCGCCAGCTGGAAGAGAAGATGTACCAGCTGGCCCGGGACCTGGAATTCGAGGCCGCCGCCCAGTTGCGTGATGAAATCCAGAAGCTGCGCGAGCGCTTGCTGCGGGTGTGAGCAGGCGGTTCAGGGTCTTTGGCGAGGAGGCCATTTGCTGTGGCGTTCATAGGGGCATGGTGTGTATCTTTCCGCGCACCATAACCACCCAGCACTAAGCGATGCGGTGACCACGAATTTCGCTGGACGCGCCCCTCTCAACCAGTAGGGCCTAGCTATTAGGGACTGATTAGATGAACCCCATCGAACAACAATTCTCAGTCTGGCCATCGCCGTAGCGCGTAAACAGGTGGTATTTGGATGAGCACTTCACCCGCACAAGTCGACATCTGGCGCGGCATCGCCTCCGAAACCCAAAACCTCGAATTCAAAGAGGCGGGCAACCAGTACGATACGCGCAAGCTGTGTCGCTATTGCGTGGCCATTGCCAACGAGGGCGGCGGGCATCTGGTGCTCGGTATTGCGGATAAACCACCGCGCGCCGTGGTGGGCAGCCAAGCGTTCCTCGATACCCAGGACATTGCCGAGAAGCTGTTCCATTGGGTGGGTTTTCGCGTGGACGTAGAGGCTGTACCTCACCCGGATGGGCGGGTCGTGGTGTTCAGTATTCCGGCGCGCCCCAAGGGAACGGCCTACCACCATGATAGCGCCTACCTGATGCGCTCCGGCGAAGAGCTGGTGCCGATGAGCGAGGATCAGCTGCGTAAGATTTTTGCGGAAGGGCAGCCCAGTTGGCTGGAGAACCCCTCGCTCAAGGATGTGTCCGCTCAAGATGTGGTGCAGTTGCTGGGTACCCAGACCTTCTTCGACTTGATGCGTTTGCCTTACCCCACCGATCAGGAGGGGGTGCTGGCCCGTCTGCTGGATGAGCGCTTGATTGAGCGTACCTCGGCTGGTTTCAACATCTTGCATATCGGTGCCGTGTTGCTGGCAAAGAACATGCGGCAGTTCTCCGATATCAGCCGTAAGGCGGCGCGTGTGATCCTGTACGCCGGTGAGTCCAAGATGCAGACCGTCTCGGATGTGACCGACGAAAAGGGCTATGCCGTGGGCTTTGCCGGGCTGGTGCAGTACGTGATGGGTAAACTGCCTCAGAACGAGGTGATCGAAGGGGCGATTCGCAAAGAGGTCAAGCTGCTGCCCGAAGTGCTGGTGCGAGAGTTGCTCGCCAATGCGCTGATCCACCAGGATTTCGATATGAGCGGCACCTCTCCCGTGGTGGAGGTTTTCAGCAACCGTGTGGAGATCTCTAACCCGGGAGAGCCCATCGTGCCGGTGGAGCGCTTTATCGACGGCTACCAGTCCCGCAATGAGCGACTGGCTGACTTGATGCGACGTTTCGGAATTTGTGAGGAAAAGAGCAGCGGCATTGATAGGGTGATCGAAGCGGCCGAGTTGATGCAGCTGCCTGCCCCCGAGTTTTTGACCAGCCACCGCCGCACGATTGTAGTGATTCACGGCCCACGCTCGTTCCGCGAGATGAATGGCAGCGACCGGGTTCGTGCGTGCTTCCAGCACTGTGTTTTACAGTATGTGCTGCGCAAGCAGATGACCAATCAGTCTTTGCGAGAACGCTTTGGCCTGCCAGAGGGCAGTAGCAACACGATTTCGCAGATCATTACCGCGACTATGGAGCAGGGGTTGGTCAAGAGCGACCCGAACGCGCCGGACTCCAGACGCTATGCGCGGTATATCCCTGCGTGGGCCTAGCCGTCATTTCATCGCAAATCGGCTTCGGCTAGTGAGCGTTGATTAAGTAATTGTTTTATATAGTTTTTCTTATTTCATCACAAACCAGAGCGTTTGCCGTGGTGGAGTTGAAGAACCCAGCCAAAAAGCAAACGGACATCTGGGATGCCTTCAACCAGCTACAGGCATACAAGGACGAGATTAGCGACCTGTTCAACAGTAACGCCGCCCTGGTGGTGAGTGATGGCTGGGCGGCACGGGTGGGGTCGCTCACGGCTAACGCCGACCGTAGGTCGGGTTAGCGAAGCATAACCCGACGAAAAGCGCGCTGTCTTATAGGGGGGCGCTGGGTTTCGCCAAAAAACGGCTCTACCCAACCTACGAATGGCTTCCCGCCCGGGCGGTTAGCGCCGACCGAAGATGATCAGGCTGACCCCGCCCAGGGTGACCAGGCAGGCCAGTTGGGCGGTGAGGCTCAGGCTTTCATCGAGCAGCAGGTAGCCCAGCAGCAGGGCGACCAGCGGGTTGACGAAGGCGAAGGTCGAGACCAGGCTCGGGCGCACCTCGCGCAGCAGCCAGAAATAGGCCGGATAAACCCCCAGGCTGACCGGCAGCACCAGGTAGGCCAGCCACAGCCAGCTGCCTTGGGATAGCTGGGCCAGGCTCAGTTGCTGCCAGTCGCCATGCCAGAGGCCGAACAGCGCCAGCAGGGTGGCGCCGATCAACATCTGCAGGCTCAGCCCCAGCCAGCTGGAGCGGAACGGCGCGCGCCGGCGCAGCCACCAGGCGCCTATGGCCCAGAGCAGGGTGGCGAGCACCACCAGCGCGCCGGCGAACCATTGCGCGGCCGTCGCCGTGCTGCCCAGGCTGTTGTTCATCAGCAGGACTATGCCGCCCGAGGCCAGTGCCAGGCCGACCATCACCCAGAGTGGCGGGCGTTCGCCGAACAGCCACTCCAGCGCCACGCTCCACAGGGGCAGGGTGGTGTAGAGCATCGCCAGCATGCCGGTGGGCAGGTACTGGTTGGCGTAGATCAGGGCGCCCTGGCCCACCGCGATCAGCAGCAGGCCACCGATCAGGGCGCCGCCCCAGTCGCTGGGTTGCAAGCGCCATTGCTGGCTGGCCAGCACCCAGCCGAGGGCGAGCAGGCCGGCGAAGAGAAAGCGCAGGGTGCCGATGACGAAGGGCGGCAACTCGCGCAGCAGGAAGTGGTTGGCCAGGTAGGTGGTGCCCCAGCCGATGTAGATCAGGGCGAAGGCGCCAATCAGCAACAGCGAGCGGGTGCGGGGTGCGGGGGTGGACATGGAACTCCGGAATGGATGGTGCTCAGTGTGCCGCGCCGCCTTGCATGCCGGTCGGCAGCGGGCGGGTCAGCAGCACGGCCAGCATGCTGATGCCCAGGGCGATGCCGATGCAATGGAAGGCGTCATTGTAGGCCATGATGCTGGCCTGCTGATGCACGATCTCGCTGAGCCGGCCCAGGGCCGCCTGCTCGCTACCGAGCTGTGCCGTGAGCTGGGCCAGGCGCTCGGCCACCTGGGGGTTGGTCGGCACCAGGGCTTCGCGCAGGTAGTCGAAATAGGTCTTGGCACGGCTGTCCAGCAGGGTGGCGAGCAGGGCGATGCCGATGGCGCCGCCCAGGTTGCGCAGGATGTTGAACAGGCTGGAAGCCGAGCCGGCATCCTTGGGCAGCAGGTAGGCGGTGGCGATCAGCGAGAGGGTGACCATCACCAGGGGCTGGCCGAGGGCGCGGATGATCTGGATCTGGTTGAACTGCGGCCCGGCGAAATCCAGGTTGAGCACCCCAGAGGCGAAACTGGCGAAGCCGAACAGGGCGAAGCCCAGGGCGCAGAGCCATTTAGGCGATACCCACTTCATCAGCTTGGGCACCAGGGGAATCAGGAATAGCTGGGGCACGCCCATCCACATGATCACCTCGCCAATCTGCAGGGCGTTGTAGCCCTGGATTTGCGCCAGGTACAGCGGCAGCACGTAGATCGAGCCGTACAGGCCCATGCCCAGGCCGACGCTGGAAATGCTCGACAGGCCGAAGTTGCGGTCGCGCAGTATGCCCAGGTCGATCAGCGGGTTGGGGCGCGACAGCTGCAGGATGATAAAGGTGATCAGGCTGACCAGGGCGATGCCACCCAGGCCGACGATCAGGTCGGACTCCAGCCAGTCCTTGCGATGCCCCTCCTCGAGAAACACCTGCAGGCAGCCGAGCCCCAGGCCCAGGGTGAGGATGCCGGCATAATCGGTGTTGTTCAGCAGGGCCCAGTCGGAGGCCTTCTTTTCCAGACCGTAGAGCAGTCCGGCGATCATCAGCAGGCCGGGTGGAATATTGATATAGAAGATGTATTCCCAGCCCAGGTGCTCGGTCAGCCAGCCGCCCAGGCTCGGGCCTATGGAGGGGGCGAAGGTGGCGGTCATGGCGAACAGCGCCATGCCCTTGGCGCGGTGGTGCTCGGGCAGCTTGATCAGGGTCAGGGTGAAGGCCAGGGGGATCAGCGCGCCGCCGCAAAAGCCCTGCAGGGCACGAAAGACGATCATGCTCTCCAGGCTCCAGGCCATGGAGCAGAGCAGGGAGGCGGCCAGAAAACCGATCGAGACATAGACTGCCAGGCGCCGCGCCGACAGCAGCTGCACCAGCCAGGCGGTCATGGGGATCATGATGATCTCGGCCACCAGGTAGGAGGTGGAGATCCACGAGCCTTCCTCCAGGGTGGCCGACAGCGCGCCCTGGATGTCCTT
>DATDTH010000634.1:0-5367 GCA_035290985.1 Pseudomonas sp.
TCAAGCCGGCCCTGGCCCGTGGCACCCTGCGCACCATCGCGGCGACCACCTGGGCCGAGTACAAGAAACACATCGAGAAGGACCCGGCCCTGACCCGGCGCTTCCAGGTGGTGCAGGTCGAGGAGCCGTCCGAGCACAAGGCGATTCTGATGATGCGCGGCGTGGCCTCGACCATGGAAAAGCACCACCAGGTGCAGATACTCGACGAGGCCCTGGAGGCGGCGGTCAAGCTGTCGCACCGCTACATCCCGGCGCGCCAGTTGCCGGACAAGTCGGTCAGCCTGCTGGACACTGCCTGCGCCCGCACGGCGATCAGTCTGCACGCGGTGCCTGCCGAGGTCGACGACAGCCGCCGGCGCATCGAGGCCCTGGACACCGAGCTGGGGATCATTCGCCGTGAGCAGAGCATTGGCATCGCCATCGGCGAACGCCAGCACCTGGCCCAGGCCCTGCTGGCCGAGGAGCAGGCGCGGCTGGCCGGGCTGGAAAGCCGCTGGGCCGAAGAAAAGCGCCTGGTGGACGAGTTGCTGGAAACCCGCGCCCGGCTGCGCGCCGCCGCCGAGGCCCTGGATGCCAGCAGCCGCGAGCCGGCCACTGAAGCGCCTTTGCTCGAGGAGGGCGAACGCAGCGAACTGCATCGGCGCCTGGCCGAGATCCAGCAGGAACTGAGCGCGCTGCAGGGCGAGTCGCCGCTGATCCTGCCGACCGTGGACTACCAGGCGGTGGCCGCGGTGGTCGCCGACTGGACCGGGATTCCGGTCGGACGCATGGCGCGCAATGAAATCGAAACCGTGCTCAAGCTCGACCAGTACCTGGCCAAGCGCATCATCGGCCAGGACCACGCCCTGCAGATGATCGCCAAGCGCATCCAGACTTCCCGCGCCGGGCTCGACAACCCGGGCAAGCCGATCGGCGTGTTCATGCTCGCCGGCACCTCCGGGGTGGGCAAGACCGAAACCGCCCTGGCCCTGGCCGAAGCCCTGTATGGCGGCGAGCAGAACGTCATCACCATCAACATGAGCGAGTTCCAGGAAGCCCATACGGTGTCCACCCTCAAGGGCGCGCCACCCGGTTATATCGGCTATGGCGAGGGCGGCGTGCTGACCGAGGCGGTGCGCCGCAAACCCTACAGCGTGGTGCTGCTGGACGAGGTCGAGAAGGCCCACCCAGACGTCCATGAAATCTTCTTCCAGGTGTTCGACAAGGGCGTGATGGAAGACGGCGAAGGGCGGGTGATCGACTTCAAGAACACCCTGATCCTGCTGACCACCAACGCCGGCACCGAGATGATCTCGAGCCTGTGCAACGACCCCGAGCTGATGCCCGAACCCGAGGCTATCGCCAAGGCGTTGCGCGAGCCGCTGCTAAAGATCTTCCCGCCGGCGCTGCTCGGCCGGTTGGTGACCATCCCCTATTACCCGCTGAGCGACGACATGCTCAAGGCCATCGCCCGGCTGCAGCTGGAGCGGGTGAAGAAGCGTGTGGAGGTCACCCACAAGGTACCGTTCGAGTACGACGAGGGCGTGATCGACCTGATCGCCTCGCGTTGCAGCGAAACCGAGAGTGGCGGGCGAATGATCGACAGCATCCTGACCAACACCCTGCTGCCGGACATGAGCCGCGAGTTCCTCACCCGCATGCTCGAAGGCCAGCCCATGGCCGGGGTGCGGATCGGCCGCGACGGGCAGAACTTTCGCTATGAATTCGCCGCCACCGCGTGACCGCGTGACTCTATGAGATAAGGATTGAAATGGCACTGACACAACAGACGCGCCTGGCCAAGGTCAGCAGCCCGCTCGGCGAGAACGTGCTGCTGCTCGATCGCATGGACGGCGTCGAGGAACTCGGCCGTCCCTTCGAGTTCGAGCTGGCCCTGATTTCCGAGGATCCGGCGTTGCCCCTCGATGCCCTGCTCGGCAAGCCCATGGGCCTGTCCCTGGGGCTGTACGACGGCAGCCAGCGCTACTTCCACGGCATAGTCGCGCGCTGCAGCCAGACCGCCGGCTCCGGCCAGTTCGCCGGCTACAGCGTGACCCTGCGCCCCTGGCTATGGCTGATGTCGCGCACCTCCGATTGCCGGATCTTCCAGAACAAGACGGTGCCGGACATCATCAAGCAGGTGTTCCGAGACCTGGGTTTTTCCGATTTCGAGGACGCGCTGAGCCGCGTCTACCGCGAATGGGACTACTGCGTGCAGTACCGCGAGACCAGCTTCGATTTCGTCAGCCGGCTGATGGAGCAGGAAGGCATCTACTTCTGGTTTCGTCACGAGCAGGGGCGTCACGTGCTGGTGCTCTCCGATGCCTACGGCGCCCACCTTACGGTGCCGGGCTACGCCTCGGTGCCCTACTACCCGCCGACCGAGGAGCAGCGCGAGCGTGACCACTTCTTCGACTGGCACCTGGCGCGCGAGGTCCAGCCCGGTTCGTTGACCCTCAACGACTATGACTTTCAGCGGCCCGGCGCCCGGCTGGAGGTGCGTTCGGCTATCCCGCGCAGCCACAGCGCGGCGGACTACCCGCTCTACGACTACCCCGGTGAATACGTGCAGACCGCCGAGGGCGAGCACTACGCGCGCACGCGCATCGAAGCCATCCAGACCCAGTTCGAGCGCGTGCAGCTGCGCGGCAAGGCGCGCGGCCTGGGCGCCGGTCATCTGTTCAAGCTCAGCGGTTACCCGCGCGAGGACCAGAACCGCGAATACCTGGCCATCTCCGCCAGCTACCAGATTGCCCAGGAGAGTGGGGAGTCCGGCTACGGCGGCGGCCAGCAATACCAGAGTTCGCTGGTCTGTATCGAGGCCAGCCAGCCCTATCGGCTGCTGCCGGTGACCGTGCGCCCGATTGTCCAGGGACCGCAGACCGCCCTGGTGGTCGGGCCCAAGGGCGAGGAGATCTGGACCGACCAGTACGGCCGGATCAAGGTCCATTTCTATTGGGACCGGCACGACCAGTCCAACGAGAACAGCTCCTGCTGGATCCGCGTCTCGCAGTCCTGGGCCGGCAAGAACTGGGGCGCGGTCCATCTGCCGCGCATCGGCCAGGAGGTGATCGTCAGCTTCCTCGAAGGCGACCCGGACCGGCCGATCGTCACCGGGCGGGTTTACAACGCCGAGCAGACCGTGCCCTACGAGCTGCCCGCCAATGCCACCCAGAGCGGGATCAAGAGCCGCTCGAGCAAGGGCGGCACGCCGGCCAACTTCAATGAAATCCGCATGGAGGACAAGAAGGGCGCCGAACAACTGTACATCCATGCCGAGCGCAATCAGGACATTGTAGTCGAGAACGACGAAACCCATTCGGTGGGGCACGACCGTAACAAGGCGATCGGCAATAACGAAACCGTAAGCATTGGCCAGGACCGCCTGCGCACAGTCAAGCGCGACGACAAGCTGATAGTCGGGGCGACCAAAAGCGACAGCATCAGCCAGAGCTATCTCATCGAGGTCGGCCAGAACCTGCGCCTGGTGTGCGGCCAGAGCATCCTCGAGCTCAACGCCAGCGGCCAGATCAACCTCAGCGGCGTGGCCTTGAATTTCCACGCCACAGGCGATGCCGAAATCAATACCGGCGGCATTCTCAATCTCAATATCGGGGGAGGGCCTGGTGCCACGCCTGACGGCCAGGGTGTACAGGGCACCATAGACGCCGCCGTCAAGGCCATCTTTCCTCCCAGCACGAGCACCTCCCGATGAGCTACCAAACCCATGAACTTCGGTTGCAGTTGCCGAGCAACGATGTGCAGGACGGGTCGATCAATATCCTGCGTTTCGCCGAACTCGGCACCTCACTGGTCATAACCCGTGGCGTGCTCGGCGAGGGAGAAACGCTGCGCGGTCACTTCGAGAATCAACTCAAGAAACTGGAGAAGCAGGTCAAGGAGTTGCGCGTCAGCGAGGTGGCGGACGTACTGGTCGGTCCCGCCGGTAATGTCCCCGCAGTGGAACTGCGCAACCAGTTCAGCAAAGGTCCGGAAAAGATCTATCAGTACCAGCTCGGCGTATGCCTGGCGGATGGTCGTCACCTGCTCGCCCTGAGCTATGTCAAGCCACAGCCACTCGGTGAGGCGGAAGCGGCGCACTGGGCGCAGATAAAGCACAGCCTCTCCCTGACCACAGCAGACTGATTCTCACTATGTCCGACGCTCTCTGGGCCGCCCGTCTTGGCGACGACCTGATGCACACTTCCATGATGGCCGACATCCTCGGGGGAGTGCTGGAAGTCGCCGCCTACGTCGCCATTACCGCCGTTGCCAGCGCGGCAATCGTCGCCGCTACCGGTCTGACCATTCTGACCGGCGGCCTCGGTGGCTGCGTTCTTGCTCTTGTCGTTGGCATTGCTGTCGGCGTCGGCATGAACAAGACAGGGCTGGACAAGGGGCTCACCACTGTTTGCGAGAGCCTATCCAACGGTCTGTTCCCTCCCTCGGTACAGGCCAAGATCACCAGCTGGGCCACCAAGACCTTCACCAACGGCATTCCTTCCGCCCGGGCCGCCGGAAAGCTGGGCAACGCGGCGGCCGCTGCCGGCAGTCCGGATCTGCTCAGCAAACCACTGGACGAGGAGGATCAGGAAGAGCCCAGCTTCCTCGACATGGCCAAAAGCTTCTTCAGCGAGATCTGGCGGCCCACTGTTGCCGTGCCCGCACCTGGCGTAATCCCCTGTCCTCTGGACACCGTTGCCTGCACCAAGCACCCGCCCATGCCCCCCCAGTTGCTCGCCGAAGGCTCGGTCAAGGTCAGCATCGAGGGACAGCCGGCGGTGCGCAGCGGCGACCGCGCCACCTGCGATGCCACAGTCGTCGATAGTGGCAACATCTCCAGCAATGTCCGTATCGGTGGCGACGCCGTCGTTGTGCAGCCTATCCGCAGCGGCAAGACCCCAGGGGTCGGACTCGCCCTGAGTGTACTCATGGCCCTGCGTGGTCGCCCCGGCAAGCTGATGAGCAACTTGCCCTGCATGGCCATGGGCATAGTCAACGGCTTCGTAGTCAGCCAGGTCGCCGGCGCTCTGACCCGAGCGATCAGCGGCTCGCCCAACCCGGTGCATGCCGCCACCGGCGCCAAGATCCTCAGCGACGAAGAGGACCGCGACTTCGTTCTGCCCGGCCTGTTACCCATAGAATGGCAACGCTTCTACAGCAGCCGCGACGAGCGCCGCCATGGCCTGTTCGGCGCCGGCTGGAGCGTTCCCTACGAAGTGAGCGTGAACGTCGAGAACCTGCCCGAGGGTGGCGATACGCTGATCTACACCGATGAGCAGGGCCGGCGCATCGACCTGGGCTGGCTGGCGCCGGGCGATGCCATCTACGGTTCTGCCGAGGGCCTGGCCGTGCGTCGCGACGCACACACGGGTGCGCTGTTGATCG
>DATDTH010000635.1:0-2829 GCA_035290985.1 Pseudomonas sp.
AGTTTTTCAATAGCCTACCTGGCGCCGCCCCCCCATTTAGGCGACATACAGCCCCGCCCCGCCTCACTACCATTGCCCCAGCTCGCCCGCCCCTCGGGTGCGCTGCCCTTTGTCGTGTTCGAACAAAAACAACAATACGAAAGGAGATCCCCTATGCATAAGGCATTGCTCGCGGCCCTCAGTGGCCTGTTGATGAGCGTTTCACTGGCCTGTCAGGCCGCCTATACGAAACACCCGGTGGTACTGGTGCCTGGTATTTTTGCCTTCGACAGCATTGCCATGATCGATTACTGGTACCAGATCCCCAGCGCCTTGCAGTCCCAGGGCAATGAAGTCTACGTCCCCAAGATCAATGCCTTCGAAAGCTCCGTCTCCCGTGGCCAGCAGCTGATCAAGCAGCTGGACAGCATCAAGGTCGGCTCCAATGGCCGCATTCAGAAATTCAACCTGATCGCCCATAGCCAGGGCGGCATCACCTCGCGCTATGTGATGAACGTGCGGCCGGACCTGGTAGCCTCGGTGACCACCATGTCCACCCCGCACACCGGTTCGCCCCTGGCCGACATCATGACCGGCATCGCCCCCCCCGGCACCCTGCAGGGCATCGCGTTCGAGGCCTTCGCCAATGCCGTGGGCAACATGGTGAACTTCTTCTCCAACAACAAGGCCAGTCGCTCGAACATCAACGCCATGCTCGCCGAATTCAACAAGCAGGGCGCGGCGGCCTTCAATGCCCAGTTCCCGGCTGGCGTACCGACCCAGCGTTGCGGCGCGGGCCCGGACAGCGTGACTCTCGGCGGCCAGCGCATCAACCTCTACTCCTGGGGCGGCGGCTCGCGCCTGACCCATATTCTGGACCCCTCGGATGCGCTGTTTTCCCTCACCGGCCTGGCCTTCGGCTTCGAAGGCAACGACGGGGTGACCGGTGTCTGTGCCAACCACTTCGGCAAGGTCATCAAGGACAACTACCGGATGAACCATCTCGACATCAACAACCAGGTCTTCGGCGTGGTGTCCTGGTTCGAAACCAACCCCAAGACCCTGTTCAAGAACCACGCCACCCGCCTCAAACAGGCCGGGCTCTGAAAAACTAGCTGCGTGGACTCGCTTACGTTTTTCCAACCATCACCTGCTCACCTGAAGTCGGCGGCGGTCCAACCGACGCCGCCCCTGGAGGTCACGCCATGGGCAAGTTCCTGTTACTGGGCGCCGCGAGCGCCCTGATCGCCGTGTTGGCGGCCGTTACTCTGGATTGGCAGCCCGCCCCTCCCTTGCAGCCCGCACTGGCCAGTGTGCCCATCGCGCCCGATGCCAACAGCCCGGCCGCCGTGCGCCAGGCCAACCAGACACTCGCCGCCACCCCGCTCACCGCACTGCCCACCCTGGGCCCCTTGCCTGCCTCCCTGCAAGGCTCCAGCCACGATGTCCGGCTGCAGGTCGACGCCGACGGCAACCTGGTGCTGCATGCCGATATCCTCCATCTGTTCGAGTTCTACCTCTCGGCCCTGCTGGAGGAACCCCTGGAGCACAGCCTGGCGCGTATCAGCCTGGCCCTGGCCGAACAGCTGCAAGGCGCTGCCCTGAACCAGGCCCGCGACTTGCTGCGGCGCTATGTCGAATACAAATTGGCCCTGGCCGATCTAGACCGGCTGCCAGTCATCGCCAACAGCGCCGGCGATTACTCCCTGGACAAGGTTGCCGAGCGCCAGCAGCAGTTGCAGAGCCTGCGCCTGGCGCACTTCTCGGCGCAGGAGCACGACGCGTTCTTTGCCGAGGACGAACTCCACGACCGTTACATGCAGCAGTACCTGGCGCTGCCCAAGGACCTGACCCCGGAGCAGCGCCAGCAGGCCATCGCCCAACTGGAACTGCAATTGCCCGAACCCGTGCGCCAGGCCCGGGAGCAAGTCACCCGGCATACCCAACTGTACGAGGAGGTCGAGACCCTGAAAGGCCAAGGTGCCAGCGCCGAGGCCCTGTTCCAGCTGCGCGCCCGCCGTCTCGGCCCGCAAGCCGCCACGGCCCTGGCCGAGCTGGACAAGCGGCAAGCCGCGTGGACCGGGCGCCTGGAGGCCTTCGACCAGGCGCGCGCGGCCATCGGTCAATCGGGGCTTAGCCCCGAGGATCAGCGGCACGCCATCGAGGGCCTGATCGAGCGGGATTTCGACGCCAGCGAACAGCTGCAGGTACGCGCCATGACGCTGTACCCGCCGTCCTGAATGCCCCCTGGCGCATCGGCGCGCTCCGCTCCCCTCGCCCATTTATGGGAGAGGGGCTGGGGGAGAGGGCTGCAACAGCCACTCCAGCCCCATGGCCACATGCAGGTCGGCACTGTCGTACAGCGGCAACGGCGACTCGCAGTCCGCCAGCAACAAGCCGATCTCGGTGCAACCGAGTATCACCGCCTCGGCACCCTGGTCACGCAACCGCCCGAGCTGTTCCAGATAGAAAGCCCGGGCCGGGGCCTTGAACTGGCCGCAGCACAGTTCCTGAAAGATGACCCGATCGATTTCGACCCTGGCCGCCGCGTCCGGCACCTGCACGGCGATGCCGAAACGCTGTTCCAGGCGCTGGCGGTAGAAGGTCTCCTGCATGGTGAAGCGGGTCCCGAGCAAGGCAACCCGTTGCACCCCCTGTCGCTGCAGGGCCTGGCCCACGGCGTCGCCGATATGCAGCAGGGGAATACCCAGCGCCGCCTCAAGCGCCGGCGCCACCTTGTGCATGGTATTGGTCGCCAGCAGCAGGGCGCCGGCACCGGCCCGCTCCAGCCCCTGTGCCGCGGCGGCCAGTTGCCGCCCCGCCGCGTCCCAGTCGCCGGCCTTCTGCAAG
>DATDTH010000636.1:0-3542 GCA_035290985.1 Pseudomonas sp.
CGAATGGCCGCCAGCGCATCCAGGGCCCGGGGCGTGCGCAGGGTCACTTCCAGCACCTCGACCCCACCGGCATACAGGGCCTGGGCCAGATCGACGGCCAGGCCGACATCCTCGATCACCAGCACCGGCAGTACCGGCCGCGCACGCTGCAACACCAGGTCCATTGTCAGTTTCATTACCGTGTTCCTTTGCACAGGGGTAAAAATGCGATCACGTGCCGCGCCCACTCGATCATGGGGCCGGCCCATTGTAAAGCCGGGCACGGCCCGCTGACTGCCCGAAGGCTCGCGAAGCCGCGCGATTATGCCCGGGCTGCCTATCCAGACCTCCCGCCACGGGTAAAAACCGACTGCTACGCAAATGTCATGCCGATGACGCCTCGGGCTATCGGCAAGTCACTGGCAGTGCTGCCATACTCCGCGCCAGGTCAACCTGACCGCCTGCTGCCTACCGCCTCTTTTCACGAGCATGCCGCACTTGATTGCCGTTTTGCGTATTTTGCGTACTTTTCGTATTCATCACGCCCTCCCCGTCCTGCTGCTCCTGGCCTGGCCCTTGTGCCTTGTCCAGGCTGCGGCGCTGCCCACGCTGACCCTGCAGGACAGCCCGCACCCCCTGTTGCCGGGACCGCAGATGCAGGTCTGGGAGGATCCCAACGGCCAGGCGAGCTTCGCGCGGGTTCGCGCCCTGGCCGACTCGGCCTGGCTGCCTGTGGCGCGGCGCGATGCCAGCTTCGGCTACAACGGCAGTGCCTACTGGTTGCGCCTGCGCCTGCACAACCCCCAACCCCATCCGGCGGCCTGGGTGCTGCTCAGCGCCAATCCGCTGCTCGACCACCTGGATATTTATGGCCTCGTGGGTCCGCGCCCCTATAGCGTCGGCGACCAGCGGCCCTTCGCCGCTCGCTGGGTCGAACACCGCCAGTTCGTCCTGCCGCTGACCTTCGCCCCCGGGGAAACCCGCACCCTGTACCTGCGCATGCAGACCGCGGGCTCGGCCAATCTCAGCGCCAGCCTGATGACCACCGCGACCTTCGAGCACCACGAGCAGCGCGCCCTGCTGCTGCAGGGCCTGTTCTTCGGCGCCCTGACCGTGATGTTCGTCTACAACCTGTGCATCTTCCTGATCACCCGCGACCGCGATTACCTCTGGTACAGCCTGTACGTGGCCGGCTTCGGCCTGTACCAGTTCATCCAGCTCGGCTTCGCCTTCCAATGGCTCTGGCCCCAGGCCCTGGACTGGCAACAACGCAGCTTCCCCTTCAGCTCGGCCCTGGCGACCTTCTTCGCCATTCTGTTCACCTATGGCTTCCTGGACTTGGGCAACAGCCATCGGGCGTATCGAACCGCCATGCGCGTGCTGCTCGCCAGCACCCTGCTCGCCGGCGCCCTGGCGCTCTGGGGCCCCTATACCCTGGCCCTGCTGAGCGGTTTCGTGCTGGTTGGCGCCTGCACCTTGCTGGCCTGCCTGTTCACCCTGCTGCGGGTCCGTGACGGTTACCGCCCTGCACGGCTGTTCGCCCTGGGCTGGTTCGCCCTGCTCGCCGCCAGCCTGCTGCATGTGCTGAGCGGCACCGGCGCACTGCCCTACTCTCTGGCGACCCTGCATGCCCAGCAAGCCGGCGGCCTGATCGAGCTGGTGGTATTTTCCATCGCCCTGGCCGCGCGGATTCGCCATGCCCAGCGCGCCCATCAGCAGGTTCTGCAACAGCTCTATGCCCAGGAGCACGAACTGCGCCTGGAGCAGGCCCGCGGCCTGGACCTGCAACAGGAAATCAACGAAGGCCTGGAGCAGCGGGTCCAGGAGCGCACCCAGGCCCTGGAGCAGGCCCTGGAACAACTGTCCGGCGCCAACCGCCGCCTGGCCGAACTGAATCGCCACGACGGCCTGACTGGCCTGCTCAATCGCCCAGCCTTCAACGAGGAGTTGCAGCGCGCCTGGAGCCGCGCCGAGCGCACGCAACAGCCTGTGGCACTGGCGATGCTCGACCTGGACCTGTTCAAGCGGATCAACGACACCCATGGCCACCTGGCCGGCGATGCCTGCCTGCAACATGCCGCGCAGGTGCTGCGCCAAGGCTTGCGCGGCGGCGATTCGATCGCCCGGTTCGGCGGCGAGGAATTCGTCATTCTTCTACCAGACACCGACCAGGAAGGTGCCCGGGAACTGGCCGAGCGCCTACGGGCCGCCCTGGCCGAGCAGCCTTGCCCGCACGGCGGACAAGCGATCGACCTCAGCCTGAGCGCAGGGGTCGCCGCTGGCCGGCCACCCCTGAGCCGTGATCAGCTGCTGCACCAGGCCGATCTGGCCCTGTACGCGGCCAAGGCGGCCGGACGCAATACCGTGGTCGCCTATGAGGCCATCCTGCCGGGCGAGGCCTGAGACAGGCCGGCGAGCAGTTGCAGCACCGCCTCGACCAGCCGCGGATCGCCCAGTACACGCTGGTGGCCACCCTGGGGCAGGCGCAACAGCCGGCTGTCGATCCAGGCCTGGTGAATCACCTCGGCCTCGCCGACCGGCACCATAGGGTCATCTTCGGCATGCACCACCAGACCCGGTATGTCCAAGTGGTAGCGTGCCACATCCAGCTGCGCGGCTGGCATGCCGGCATGCTGCTCGACCAGGCGAACGAACTGCGCCCGCGCCCGGGCCGGCAAGCCCATGAAGCGGGCGAAGCCGCGCAACAGGCCCAGGATCCGACTGGGCGCCGCGATGGTCACCAGCGCCTCGGTGCGCAGGCCCAACTGGGTCGCCAGCAAGGCGCTGGCCCCACCCATGGAGTGACCGATCACCGCGTGCAGCGGCGGCAACTCGCTGGCCGCCTCGAGCAGAGCCCGGGCGAACAGCACCACATTGGCCTCGCGCCCTGGCGAACGGCCATGGGCCGGGCCATCCAGGGCCACCACCCCATACCCCGCCGCGACCAGCGCCTCGATCAGCGCGGCGAACTGGGTCGGCCGGCCTTCCCAGCCGTGCAGCAGCAAGACCGCCGGCCCGCTGCCCCAGCGCAACGCAGAGAGCCCGAAACGCAGGGTCACGCGCTCGGAGCGGGCCAGCAGCGGCAGCTCCCAATCGCGCGGCGGCAGGTCGCGCGGCGTCATGAAGGCCCGGCGCATCCGGCTGGCGACCATCTGCGGCGCCAGCAGACCGAGCGTGGCATTGACGCCACGCAGCATGCTCAAACTGTTCATCATCCACCTCCTCAGATGACCGCCGACTTGGCGGCCCGCAACACACGGTCGGACAGCTCGCCAGGGCCCAGGGCCCGGGCCAGCGCCAACCCACCCACCATCAAGGCCAGATCGGCCAGGACCTTGTCGCCCTCCTCGGGACTGCCGGCCAGCTCGGCGCCCAGCAACTCCAGGTGCTCGGCCAGCGCAGCGCGAAAGCCCTCCGGCAGACGTTCCAGCTCGGCCAGGGAGCTGGGCAGCGGACAGCCTTTTCCCTGGGTGTCACGGTGCTTGCGCGACAGGTAGAAGGCCGCCATCAAGGCCCGCCGCTCGACGGCCGGCAAGCCCTGATCCAGCTCACGCAACAGGCCA
>DATDTH010000637.1:0-3379 GCA_035290985.1 Pseudomonas sp.
GGGCTGCTGGCGGTGGCGCCGGGCTGGGCCGAGGTGGCCTGGCTCTGCCGGCACAGCCGCCTGCCCGTGCTGCTCAAGGGCATCCTGCATCCCGAGGATGCCCGCCTGGCCATGGCGGCCGGTGCCGCGGGGGTCATAGTCTCCAACCATGGCGGGCGCGTGCTGGATTCCCAATGGCCGGCCCTCAAGGCCCTGCCCGGGATACGCGCCGAGCTGGGCCCGGCGGTGCCGGTGCTGGTGGATGGCGGTATCCGGCGCGGCACCGATGTGTTCAAGGCCCTGGCCCTGGGGGCCTCGGCGGTGCTGATCGGCCGGCCCTATATCCATGCCCTGGCCACCGCCGGCGCGCTGGGGGTGGCGCACCTGCTCAAGCTGCTGCGCGAGGAGCTGGAGGTGACCATGGCCCTGAGCGGCTGTCGGGAACTGTCCGAGATAGGCGCGGATGCGTTGCGCCGCGCCTCCAGCTGGGACTGAGCGGCCCTTGTAAATTAAAGGTAAAGCGGGCGCTTAGGGCGCAAATGCAAGGGTTTCTCAAATAGAATTGTGTCGCAATGATGGCCGCCGCGGTCATCCCTAGGGTCGGGTGTAGGTTCGTGTTCAAGAAGACGCTGTTTCAACTGCATTGGCTGTTCGGCATCAGTGCCGGCCTGGTTCTGGCCCTGATGGGCGTGACCGGGGCCGCCTATTCCTTTCAGGACGAGATCCTCCGTGCCCTCAATCCGCAGGTCCTGCGGGTCGAAATGCGCGAGGCCGGGATGCTGGCCCCCGCCGAATTGGTGCGCACAATCGAAGCGGCAGAGGGCAAGACGGTGTCCGGCCTGCGGCTCGACACCGGGGGCGACGAGGCCGCGCGGGTGTTCTTCAGCCCGCCCCCCGGCGAGCGGCGCGGGCCCATGCGCTACTTCGACCCCTACACCGGTACACTGCTGGACGATCCGGCGGGCCATGGCTTCTTCGGCCTGATGCTGGATCTGCACCGCTCGCTCGCCCTGGGTGAGTACGGCAAGCAGGTCACCGCGGCCTGCACCCTGATCTTGATCTTCTTCTGCCTGTCCGGCCTCTACCTGCGCTGGCCACGCCAGGCCCTGAACTGGCGCGCCTGGCTGACCCTCGACTGGGCGAAGAAGGGCCGCGCCTTCAACTGGGACCTGCACGCGGTCTTCGGCACCTGGTGCCTGCTGTTCTATCTCTGCGCGGCCCTGACCGGCCTCTATTGGTCCTACGACTGGTATCGCCAGGGCCTGACCCAGCTCTTGAGCGATGCCCCGGCCGGCCAGCAGGGCGGTAAGCCCGGTGAGCGCCGCGGTGGGCGTGGCGAGGCGCCCCAGGGGCCGCCCCCGACCGTGGACTACGACGCACTCTGGCGCAGCATCCAGGACAGTGCCGGGCCACAGCTGGCGGCCTGGAACCTGCGACTGCCGCCGGTGGCCGGCCAGCCGGCGACCGTTCTCTACCTGCTCGAGGACGCCGCCCATCCACGGGCGCTGAACCAGATCACCCTGGACCCGGCGACCGGCAAGGTGAGCAAGGTCGAGCGTTATGCCGACAAGAGCTTCAAGGCGCAGTTGCTGGTCAGCGTCTACGCCCTGCATGTGGGCGAGTACTTCGGCCTGGTCGGGCGCATCCTGATGCTGCTGGCCAGCCTGAGCATGCCGTTGTTCTTCATCACAGGCTGGCTGCTCTACCTCGATCGCCGGCGCAAGAAGCGCGCGACCCTGGCGGCCCGCGGCGCTCTGCTGCCGAGCGCGGCGGGACCGGGCTACTGGCTGATCGGCTTCGCCAGCCAGAGTGGTTTCGCCGAACGCCTGGCCTGGCAGACGGCCGGGCAACTGCAGGCGGCCGGGCATGGCGTGCAGGTGCGCGCCCTGGCCAGCCTGAGTGCCGAGTGCCTGGGCCAGGCGGACAAGGCCCTGTTCGTGGTCAGCACCTTCGGCGACGGCGAGGCGCCGGACAGCGCCCGGGGTTTCGAGCGCAAATTGCTCGGCCAGGCCCTGAGCCTGAACGGCCTCAGTTACGCGGTGCTGGCCCTGGGCGATCGCCAGTACAGCAGCTTCTGCGGCTTCGCCCGGCGCCTGCACGACTGGCTCGATCGCCAGGGCGCCCGCAGCCTGTTCGCCCCGGTGGAAGTGGACAACGGCGACAGCTGCGCCCTCGACGCCTGGCAACGCCAGCTCGGCGAGCTGACCGGCGCGCGGCCCATGGCCGGCGGCGGCGCGGCCCATGGCCTCTGGACCCTGAGCCGGCGCGAGCTGCTCAATCCCCAGAGCCAGGGCGCGCCGACCTTCCTGCTGGGGTTGAGCGCCGAGCAGAGCATCGACTGGTGTGCCGGCGACATACTCGAAGTGTTGCCGCGCCAGGCCGAGGCCCGGGTCCAGGCCTGGTTGCAGCAACACGGCCTGGACGGCCGCGAGCCGGTCGAACTCGACGGGGTGCGCCAGCCCCTGCACCAGGCGCTGGCCGGCAAGCAGCTGCCGGACAACTTCACCCATCTGGTCGGCCTGCATGCCCAGGCCCTGCTGGAGGCCCTGGTGCCACTGGCGGCGCGCGACTACTCGATCGCCTCCCTGCCCAGCGACGGTATCCTCGAACTGATCGTGCGCCAGGAACGCCACGCCGACGGATCCCTTGGCCTGGGCTCCGGCTGGCTGACCGACTACGCGCCGCTGCAGGCTTCGTTGCTGGCGCGGGTGCGGCGCAACAGCGGCTTCCATGGACCCGAGGATGAGCGGCCGCTGATCCTGATCGGCAACGGTACCGGCTTGGCCGGGCTGCGCGGCCTGCTCAAGGCGCGGATCGCCGCCGGCCACAGGCGCAATTGGCTGCTGTTCGGCGAGCGCAACCTGGCCCAGGATTTCTATTGCAGCGGGGAGCTGCAGGCCTGGCTGGCCAGCGGCGAACTGAGCCGCCTGGACCTGGCATTTTCCCGCGACCAGACGCAGAAGGTCTATGTGCAGGATCGCCTGCGCGAGGCGGCGGGCGAGCTGCAGCACTGGCTGGCGCAAGGCGCGTCGCTCTATGTCTGCGGCAGCCTGCAGGGCATGGCCGCCGGCGTGGACGCGGTGCTGCACGAAGTGCTGGGCGAAGCCGGCGTCATGGCGTTGATCGAGGAGGGGCGCTACCGGCGGGATGTGTATTAAGACGCTGCGGCCCTCTCCCCCAGCCCCTCTCCCATAAATGGGCGAGGGGAGTAAAAGCGCGTAGGGCGGGTGGGGCCGCCTAGGTGGGGCCGCCTAGGTGAAACCCGCGCATCTTCAAGATCAATTCCGCCCCGTTAAGCCTTATGAACCTGCAAGCCCGGATTGCACCCGGGACCCTTGATCCCCTTTACTCCAACCCGAGCAGTTGCAAGGCCCGCTGCGGTGCTATCACCCCGGACAGC
>DATDTH010000638.1:0-2409 GCA_035290985.1 Pseudomonas sp.
GGGCCACACCCTCCTCGACCATTGCCTGGCCCGTCGCCTCGTCGGTGGCCGGGCCCGAGTGATAGGCCAGGTTCACCGCGCCCAGGGCCTGATGCTCGATCACCCCGGCAGCCGCGCGGTGCACGCAGATGTAGCACAGGCCACCGAGCAAGTGCAGGGCGCTCGGCAGCAGCGGCCGCAGGGCGTCCTCCACCCCCAGGCCGTTCTGCATCAGCACCACCTTGGCTCCCGGCGCCGCAACCTGGGCGATGACCGGCGCAAGTTGCGCATTGCTGGTGGTCTTGGCGCCGACCAGCAACCAGTCGCAAGGCGGCATCTCGGCTGCCTCGCGGTAGGCCTGCACCGGTTTGAGACTGAGTGCGCCATGCACCGCGCTGTTGAGCTGCAGACCGTGCTCGGCCACGGCTGAAAACTCGCTGCGCAGCAGAAAATGCACATCGAAACCGGCACGAGCCAGCAGCAGGCCATAAAAACCACCGATGGCGCCGGTGCCAATGATGCCGATTCGCGGACGTTGGGGTACAGCCATCAAGGACGTTCCTCTGGATGGGGTGACTGAGGCGGCGACAACTGGCATGCCCCCTGCTTGTAAATATCAGCCGTGATGTGCCTGGCGGGTCCAGTGGACGACGATCCGCATCGAGATCGGTGTATTACAGCTGAGCCGCTACACTGAAAACAGTGATATCACTTAGCCTGCATCCGGAGCCGGCCATCTATGCGTCGTTTTTTGCGTCACCCAAGCGATATGCCTGTGGAATTGGTGCTGCGCAAGCAGGCGTTCCTGCCGCGCCAGCGCCTGAACAATATCAGCCTTGGCGGGGTGGCGTGCAACTCGAGCCGCGGTTTTCGCCGAGGCACGGCCATCGAACTGCGGCTCCCCCTGCTTGGCCTGCAGGCCCGCTATCCCGGGGTCGTCGCTTGGTGCCGCAAGCTCAGCGCCGATTACCTGGTGGGCATCGCGTTTCTCGATGAAGACACCCTGTTTCGCGCCAGGATGGTCGAGCAGGTCTGTCAGATCGAGCACTATCGCCATCAGCGCGAACAGGAGTCCGGCGAGCAACAGCCCATCGAGGCCATTGCCCAGGAGTGGATCGCCCGGCATGCGGCGGACTTCTCCGATGCCAGCCTGGATGCCAGCCTGGACTCGGCCACTCGGCCTTTCGCAGCCGATTAAAGCAGCCTGGCCCCATTGTCGAGCCGAGGTGTTACGCGCTAAGGTTCCATCCCCCGCCGCGCCCATTATGCTGTGTTCCGCCGCACGGGGATCGCTGGCGGCCGGCATCCGTGACCTGTGACGACTCTGACTGATGAATAGCACGATGGCTGATTTACCAATCGACGACCTCAACGTTGCCTCCAACGAGACCCTAATCACGCCGGAGCAACTCAAACGCGAAATCCCCCTCACCGCGGCCGCGTTGCGCACCGTGGCCGATGGCCGCGAAGTGATTCGCAACATCCTCGACGGCAAGGACCATCGCCTGTTCGTGGTGGTGGGCCCCTGCTCGATCCACGACATCAAGGCCGCCCATGAGTATGCCGAGCGCCTGAAAGGCCTGGCCGCCGAGGTGGCCGACAGTCTGTTTCTGGTCATGCGCGTGTATTTCGAAAAGCCGCGCACCACAGTCGGCTGGAAAGGCCTGATCAACGACCCTTACCTGGACGACTCCTTCAAGATCCAGGATGGCCTGCATATCGGTCGTCAACTGCTGCGCGACCTGGCGGAAATGGGCCTGCCGACGGCGACCGAGGCCCTGGACCCGATTTCCCCGCAGTACCTGCAAGACCTGATCAGTTGGTCGGCCATCGGCGCCCGCACCACCGAATCCCAGACCCACCGGGAAATGGCCTCCGGCCTGTCCTCGGCCGTGGGCTTCAAGAACGGCACCGACGGCGGTTTGACCGTGGCGATCAACGCGCTGCAATCGGTCTCCAGCCCTCACCGCTTCCTCGGCATCAACCAGGAAGGCGGCGTGTCCATCGTCACCACCAAGGGTAATGCCTATGGCCATGTGGTGCTGCGCGGCGGCAACGGCAAACCCAACTACGACTCGGTCAGCGTGGCCGTGTGCGAACAGGCACTGACCAAGGCCGGCATCCGCCCGAACATCATGGTCGACTGCAGCCACGCCAACTCCAACAAGGATCCGGCCCTGCAGCCCCTGGTCATGGAAAACGTGGCCAACCAGATACTCGAAGGCAACCAGTCGATCGTCGGCCTGATGGTGGAAAGCCACCTGGGCTGGGGCAGCCAGTCGATTCCCAAGGACCTGGGCGCCCTCCAGTACGGGGTGTCCATCACCGATGCCTGCATCGACTGGGACAGCACCGAGAAAACCCTGCGCAGCATGCATGCCAAACTCAAGAACGTACTGCCCGGGCGGCAGCGCAGCTGAAACAGGCGCG
>DATDTH010000639.1:0-2981 GCA_035290985.1 Pseudomonas sp.
GGCGGGGTCACTGGGCGTCGAAGGCCTGGCCATTGACGCCGGCGCTGTCCGGGCCCATCAGATAGAGGTAGACCGGCAGGATGGCCTCCGGCAGCGGGTTGTTCGCCGGGTTCTCGCCCGGGTAGGCCTGGGCGCGCATGCTGGTACGGGTGGCGCCCGGGTTGACGCTGTTGGCGCGGGCGGCGCTGGTGCCGTCCAGTTCGTCGGCCAGGACCTGCATCAGGCCCTCGGTGGCGAACTTGGACACCGCGTAGGCGCCCCAGTAGGCGCGGCCCTTGCGCCCGACACTGCTGGAAGTGAAGACCACAGAGGCGTCGTCCGAGAGTTTCAATAGCGGCAGCAGGGTGCTGGTCAGCATGAACATGGCGTTGACGTTGACCTGCATGACGCGCATGAAGTTGTCGCCGGACAGCTGTTCCAGGGGCGTGCGCGGGCCGACTATGGCGGCGTTGTGCAGCAGGCCGTCGAGGCGGCCGAATTCGCGCTCGATCATGGCGGCCAGTTCGTCGTACTGGTGGGCCAGGGCGGTTTCCAGGTTGAACGGGATCAGTGCCGGCTGCGGGTGGCCGGCGGCTTCGATCTGGTCGTAGACCTCGGTCAGGTTGGCTTCGGTCTTGCCCAGCAGCAGCACGGTGGCGCCATGGGCGGCGAAGGCCTTGGCGGCGGCGGCACCGATGCCGCGGCCGGCACCGGTGACCAGTATCACCCGGCCTTGCAGCAGGTCGGGGCGGGCGCAATAGTCGAACATGGAAACTCCTCCGGAGAGCTGAAAGCTGCAAGCTTTAAGCCGCAAGTTAAAGTATGAGGTTAGCGAGGCTTGGCTTGCCGCTTATGGCTTTCAGCTTGCCGCTGCTGCGCTAGCAGCCGCACAGCGCCCGATCGAGCACGGCGCGCAGTTCCGACGGATGATCCACCACCACGTCGGCGCCCCAGTGGTTCGGGTTGTCGTCCGGATGGATATAGCCGAAGGTCACTGCGGCGGTCTTGGTGCCGGCGGCGCTGCCGGACTCGATGTCGCGCAGGTCGTCACCGACGAACAGCACGCTGGCCGGGTCCAGGCCGAGTCGGCTGCAGGCCAGGAGCAGGGGTTCGGGGTCGGGCTTGCTGTTTTTTACATGGTCCGGGCAGATCAGCACGGCGCAGCGTTCGGCCAGGCCGAGCTGGGCCATGATGGGTTCGGCGTAGCGCAACGGCTTGTTGGTCACCACGCCCCAGATCAGCTTGGCCTGCTCGATCTCGGCCAGTAGCTCGAGCATGCCGTCGTAGGGGCGGGTCAGCACGGCGCAATGAGCCTGGTAGCGCTCGAGGAATTCCAGGCGCAGAACCTCGAATTCCGCATCGAAGGGTTCGACCTCGAAGGCATTTTGCACCATGGCCCGGGCACCACCCGAGACCACGTCGCGCACCCGGGCTTCCTCGATTGGCGGCAGGGCGCGGGCGGCGCGCATGGCCTGGATCACCGCGACGAAGTCCGGCGCGGTGTCCAGTAGGGTGCCGTCCATGTCGAAAAGAACTGCCTGTAGACGCATGCGCCTCACTCCTCGCGCAGGGTCTGCAGCATGTAGTTGACGCTCACGTCCGCTTCCAGCTTGTAGTGCTTGGTCAGCGGGTTGTAGGTCAGGCCGATGATGTCCTTGACCTGCAGGCCAGCGGCGCGGCTCCAGGCGCCCAGTTCCGAGGGGCGGATGAACTTGCGGAAGTCATGGGTGCCGCGCGGCAGCAGGCGCAGCAGGTATTCGGCGCCGACCACGGCGAACAGGTAGGCCTTGGGGTTGCGGTTGATGGTGGAGAAAAACACCTGGCCGCCGGGTTTGACCATGCGGTAGCAGGCGCGGATCACCGAGGCCGGGTCGGGCACGTGTTCGAGCATCTCCAGGCAGGTGACCACATCGAAGCGCTCCGGCATTTCCTCGGCCAGGGCTTCGGCGGTGATCTGCCGGTAGTCCACCGATACGCCGGATTCCAGCTGGTGCAGGCGGGCCACGGCCAGGGGGGCTTCGCCCATGTCGATGCCGGTGACCGTGGCGCCGCGCTGGGCCATGGCCTCGCTGAGGATGCCGCCGCCGCAGCCGACATCCAGCACCTGCTTGCCGGCCAGGCTGACGCGTTCGTCTATCCAGTTGACCCGCAGCGGATTGATGTCGTGCAGGGGTTTGAATTCGCTCTCGCGGTCCCACCAGCGGTGGGCCAGGGCTTCGAACTTGGCGATTTCGGCGTGATCGACGTTGCTCATGGGTGGTTCCTCGAAAACGAAATTCAGCGGGCTGGGCCGGGCTGGGTGCCGTGGCCGCCGATGCGCTGGCCCCAGTCGCGCGCGGTGGCGGCGAGGCGCTGTTCATCCATACGGGTCAGGCGGCCCTGGTCGAGCAGCTGCTTGCCGCCGACCCAGACATGGCGTACGCAGTCCCGGCCGCTGGCATAGACCAGTTGCGAGACCGGATTATAAAGGGGTTGCTGGGCCAGGCCGGACAGGTCGAAGGCCACCAGGTCAGCGGCCTTGCCGACTTCCAGTGAGCCGATCTCGTCGTCCATGCCCAGGGCGCGGGCGCCGTTCAGGGTCGCCATGCGCAGGGCGCGATGGACATCCAGGGCGCCGGCCGAGCCAGCGACGGCCTTGGCCAGCAGGGCCGCGGTGCGGGTTTCGCCGAGTAAGTCCAAGTCGTTGTTGCTCGCCGCGCCGTCGGTGCCTATGGCCACGTTGACACCGGCCAGCCAGAGCTTCTCCACCGGGCAGAAGCCGCTGGCCAGCTTGAGGTTGGACTCGGGGCAGTGGATCACGCTGCTGTTGCTCTCCACCAGCAACGCCAGGTCGGCGTCGTCGACCTGGGTCATGTGCACGGCCTGGAAGCGCGGGCCGAGCAGGTCAAGGCGCGCCAGGCGCGCCAGTGGCCGCTCGCCGCGCTGCTCCAGGCTCTGCTGCACTTCGAAGGCGGTTTCGTGCACGTGCATGTGAATGCCGGCGTCCAGCTCTTCGGCGAGCA
>DATDTH010000640.1:0-2739 GCA_035290985.1 Pseudomonas sp.
CTCGCCCGCGCGCCCGAGGCGGACGAGCAGTTCGTTTACTCGGTCAAGAGCACCGGGGTCTATTGCCGGCCGTCCTGCGGGGCGCGGATGGCGAAACCGGAAAACGTGCGGTTCCATGCCGATTGCGC
This sequence comes from Pseudomonas sp., assembly GCA_035290985.1. Classification (GTDB taxonomy): domain Bacteria; phylum Pseudomonadota; class Gammaproteobacteria; order Pseudomonadales; family Pseudomonadaceae; genus Aquipseudomonas. The sequence continues at coordinate 129 of DATDTH010000640.1, forward strand.
CGAGGCCGAACAGGCCGGCTTCCGTCCCTGCAAACGCTGCCGCCCCGATCAGCCGTCACGGGCCGCGCAACAGGCGGCGCAGGTGGCACAAGCCTGCCGGCGAATCGAAAGCGCCGAACAGGCGCCCACCCTGGAGGCCCTGGCCCACGACGCCGGCATGAGCAGTTTTTACTTCCACCGGGTGTTCAGGTCGATCACCGGCCTGACTCCCAAGGCCTATGCCGACGCCCAGCGCGGCCGTCGGGTACGGGCCGAACTGGAGCGTAGCGAATCGGTGACCGAGGCGATCTACCAGGCCGGTTTCAACTCCAACGGACGTTTCTATGAGAACGCCAACCAGTTGCTCGGCATGACGCCCTCGAATTACCGCAGCGGCGGCAGCAATACCCGCATACGTTTCGCCATCGGTGAGTGTTCCCTGGGTTCGATTCTGGTGGCGCAGAGCGAACGTGGCGTCTGCGCCATCCTACTGGGCGAGGATCCCGACGCGCTGGCGCGGGACCTTCAGGACAGGTTCCCCCAAGCCCAGCTGGTGGGAGGCGAAGGCGACTTCGAACAGTTGGTGGCCCGGGTCGTCGGTTTCGTCGAGGCTCCAGCCCTCGGCCTCGACCTGCCCCTGGACATACGCGGCACCGCCTTCCAGCAACGGGTCTGGCAGGCCTTGCAGGCCATACCGTCCGGCTCGACGGCGAGCTATCGCGAGATCGCCCTGCGCATCGGCTCGCCAAAGGCGGTACGGGCGGTGGCGGGCGCCTGCGCGGCCAATGCCCTGGCCGTGGCGATTCCTTGCCACCGGGTGGTGCGCCATGACGGCGGCCTCTCCGGCTACCGCTGGGGCGTGGAGCGCAAGCGGGCGCTGCTCGAACGGGAGGCGCAACCGTGAGTGCGGTCGCGCTGCCCCTGCGCGCCACTGAGGGCCTGGCCGCGCGCATCGAGGCCCTGGATTGGCCGCACCTCGCCAGCGAACTGGATGCCTGGGGCCATGTCCGCCTCGAACGGCTGTTGAACCCGGAGCAATGCGCGGCATTGGTCGCGTTCTACCCGCAAAGTGAACTGTTCCGCAGTCGCGTGGTGATGGCCCGCCACGGCTTCGGCCGTGGCGAGTACCAGTATTTCGCCTATCCCTTGCCAGACCTGGTCGCGGCCCTGCGCGCACACCTTTACCCCCACCTGGCGCCCATCGCCAACCGCTGGAACGCGGCACAGAACAGCGAGGTTCGCTACCCCGGCGAGCATGCCGAGTTCCTCGCGCGCTGCCATGCCGCGGGCCAGACGCGACCGACCCCACTGCTGCTGCAATACGCCGTCGGCGACTACAACTGCCTGCACCAGGACCTCTACGGCGAGCAGGTGTTTCCCCTGCAGGTGGCGGTGCTGCTGTCGGCGCCGGGGCGGGATTTCAGCGGCGGCGAATTCGTGCTGACCGAACAGCGCCCACGCCAACAATCCCGGGCCGAGGTGGCACCGCTCGAACAGGGCGATGGGTTGGTCTTTGCGGTCCACCAGCGACCGGTGCAGGGGGTGCGCGGCCATTACCGGGTCAACCTGCGTCACGGCGTCAGCCGGCTGCGCGCCGGACAGCGACACAGCCTGGGGATCATCTTTCACGACGCCCAGTAGCCCGGATAAGCGCAGCGCAATCCGGGACGCCGCTGCCCCGGATTGCGCCAAGGCTTATCCGGGCTACCTATACCCGCATTCGCAACCCGCATTCGCAATCCGTTAACCGGCCAGTGCGTAGGATGGGTTGAGCGCAGCGATACCCATGCTGAAAGCCGGCCCGGCAAACCACGCCGCCCCGCCGCGCGGCGTAACCCAAAACGGCCCTCAGGCTACCCGCATTCGCAATCCGTTAACCCGCCAGGCCCACATAGACGTTCTGCACGTCGTCGTGGGCGTCTATGGCTTCGAGAAAGGCTTCCACCTCTTCCATCTGGGCATCGCTGAGACTGACGGTATTCTTCGGCCGGTAACCCAATTGGGCCGACTGCACGGTGAAGCCGTGGGTCGGCAGGGCGCGGCAGACCGCATCCATGTCGGTGGGGTCGGTGAGGAACAGGGTGGCGCCATTTTCCGCCGGTTCGAAATCCTGGGCACCGGCCTCGATGGCCGCCAGTTCCGCGTCGGTATCCGCGTCCTTGGGCGTCGCCTCGATCATGCCGAGGTAGTCGAAGTCCCAGGATACCGAGCCCGAGGCGCCGAGCTGGCCCTTGCGAAACAGCACGCGGATTTCCGAGACGGTACGGTTGATGTTGTCGGTCAGGCACTCGATGATCACCGGCACCTGGTGCGGGGCGAAGCCCTCGTAGGTCAGGCGCTCGAAGTGCACGCTCTCGCCCAGCAGGCCGGCGCCCTTCTTGATCGCCCGTTCCCAGTTCTCGCGGGGCATGGAGGCTTTCTTCGCCTGCTCCAGGACCAGCCGCAGACGGGGGTTCATGTCCGGGTCGGCGCCACTGCGCGCGGCGATCATCAGCTCCTTAGACAGCTTGCCGAAGATGCGGCCCTTGGCGTTCGAGGCCGCCTCCTTATGTTTGACTTTCCACTGTGCGCCCATGCTGCTTCTCTTGGTGACTGTCGGATCGGCGTGGTTGCACCCGGGTGGGCCTGCCTG
>DATDTH010000641.1:0-6006 GCA_035290985.1 Pseudomonas sp.
TAGACGAAGGTGGCGGCAGCCCGATAGACGGTGCCGTATAGCACCACGCGGTCGTCGCGCACGTCGGCGAAGTCCGGCCGCCAGTCGCTCATGCCCGGCTCGCCCACCGGCGCTTGCCAGCCCGGCTGCTCGGGTGCCTCATCTCCGCCTTCTTCTTCGCCTTCCTCGCTTTCGCTGACCGGTGCCGGCTGGTTGTACACCGGCTCGGTACCGCCTGGCAGCAGGTCGACCACCGCCACCTGGCGCACCTGGTCGAAGTCCTTGGCGCGCAGGCGCAGGCGTACGAGGAACTCGTCACCGACCTTGACCTGCTTGAGCGGTTCGCCCTTCAGGTCGATGTACTCGTGGGTCACTTCCAGGCCGTCGGCGATCACCTGGTCCGGCGCGCCGCGGTCGTAGCCGGCCTCGCTGAGCATATAGAAGACCGGCGCGTCGCCCTCCTTGCGCAGCAGCAGTTTTTGCGTCGCCTGGGAGACCTGGGCAATCGGCGGTTTACCGGTCAAGACCAGGGGCTGCTCGCCCTGCTGGCCCAGCCAGGCGCTGACTTTGAGGTTGAGGCCGACCTCGGCGCGTTCGCCGTAGCTGTCCAGGGCGCGCAACAGCAGGGCGGCGGACAGCGAGTTGTAGCGCTGCTCGCTGAGGCGCTGGCCGAGGCGCTCGAGCAGTGCCACGGGGACCTCGTTCACCTCGTCGGGGAAGTGCTTGCTGAGCAGGCGCAGGTGCTCGGCATCGTGCACCAGGGGGTCGTAGTACAGGCCATCGCTGCTCCAGTCTTTCTCCAGGGTGCGCCATGGCTGTTCGGCGAACAGTTTGTCGGCCTGGCGCTCCTGCTTGAGCAGCTTGTAGCTGGCGGCCAGGTAGGCCGCGCCTATGTCCTGCTGCCAGTTCTGGCTGTGGTAGGTCTCGTAGCGCTCGCGGATATCCGCCAGGGCGCCGCTGGTGACCACGCCCTGGCGCGTCAGCAGGTAGGCGGCGTAGGCGCGGTCGCGCAGCTCGCCGAGGCCTTCGCTGGGACCGTTGGCCACTTGCGCCAGGTAGGCGTTGGCGCGGTTGAGCAGGTCGCCCGGTACCGGGTAGTTGCGCTCCTTGGCCTCGACCAGGAAGTCGGTTGCGTACAGGCTGGCAAAGGGCGCCACCTGTGGATTGGCCGCCCAGAGGCCGAAACCGCCTTCCAGGTTCTGCCGCGAGCGCAGCACGCGCACGGCATTCTCGAAGGCCGGCAGCGCGGCCTGCTCGACGCCGGCCGGCGAACTGCCCCAGACCAGGGCCGGCATGGCCTTGGACACCAGCTGCTCGGTGCAGCTGTAGCCGTAGTCGGCCAGGTAGCTCTGCAGGCCGTCGGCCCAGACCAGCGGCGAGCCGGCGGCGCCGAAGCGCACGGTGCGCAGCTGCGGGTAGAGGTCGCGGCTGATCGGCACTTCGCTGCGGGCGTCCTCGCTGCGCCCCAGGGTCAGGGCCACGCGGCGCTCCAGCAGCGGGCGCACCGAGGTGGTTTCGGCAATCTGCACGCGCTTGCCGTCGGGCAGGCTGGCGACGAAGCGGAGGTCGGCCGAGCCGAGGGCCTCCAGGGCCAGCAGCTCGATCTCCACCACGCCTTCCGTGCGGGGCGCCAGTTGCAACTCGGTTTGGCCGAGGGTCTGGACTTTCAGACCGGCGCTGGTCTCGACGCTGATCTTGACCTTGGCGTCCTGTTCCAAGTTGCTGAAGACCCCGGCGCTGATCTTGAACAGGTCGCCCGGGGCGACGAAGGCCGGCACGTTGGGGCTGATCACCAGCGGTCCGCGCACCTCGCTGGCGCCCTCGGCCACGCCGATGCGGCTGTCGTCGACGGCCACGGCGAACAGGTGCAACTTGCCGTTGAAGTAGTCCGGCACCGGGTAGCTGAAGCTGTTATCGCCGGCCTGCAGGTCGACCAGGCCGGACCAGTAGGCCACCGGCGGCTTGCGCTTGCGTTTGAACGGATTGAGGTGGGCGCCGAGCAGGTCTTCGCCATCACCGCCGACGGCGGCGGCCTGCAGCAGGCGGCTGAACTCGGGCAGGAGCAGGTCGAGGATCTGGCTGGTCTGCACTTCCAGGGCGCGTTTCTGGAAGAACTGCGCCAGCGGGTCGGGCGCCTTGTAGCGCGCCACCTGCAGTATGCCTTCGTCCACCGCGTAGATCAGCGCGCGACCGGGACGGTCGCTGCGCACCTTGATCTCCAGGGTCTGCCCGGGTTCGATCCGCTCGGCGGCCTCGATCTGCAGTGGAATGCGCCGCGCATCGAGTTTGATCTTCAGCGCCGCGACCCCGTAGGACAGCGGGCTCATATAGACCTCGGGCGAGGCGCCGTCGCGGACGAACTGCACGTTGACGTAGGCGTTGCCCTCCAGCGCCTGGGGCAGGCGGATGCGTTGCACGCTGCTGGTGCTGTCGGCCTTGAACCACTGGTGGCTGTAGACCTTGTCGCGTTCGATGGTGATCAGTCCGGCGCCGGTGTAGGGCGCGCGGATGCTCAGCTCGATCTCGTCGCCCTGGGCGTAGCTGTCCTGGTCCAGGCGCAGCTGCAGCTCGGCGTTGCGCTCCAGCGAGCGGCTGGCATTGCCCTGGCCAGCGACGCTGTAGTCCACCTGGTTCAGCGGCGTGCCGTCGGCGGCCTTGAGGATCAGGCTGAAGTCGCCCGGTTCGTCGGTGTTCAGCCGCTGCTTCACACCGCCGCGGGCGATCGCCAGGGGCTGGCTGCCGCGGGAGCTGTTCTTCAGGCGCGACTGGTATTGGTAGGTGCCGTTGGCCTGCTTGACCAGCACCGAGACATAGCGGTGCTCGATCAGTTCGGTGCTCAGGCCGTCCACCGCCAAGGGCGCGAGGTCGGGGCCGATGGCCAGCCACTCGACCTCGCGCTTGGCGCCCTTGCTCACATAGCTCAGGGCGTCGACGCTCTTCACGCCCACCAGCCAGGGCGCGGAAGACACCATCAGGCTGCTCTGGGCGGCGACGTTGCGGCCGCCTTCGGCCTCGAACACCCGCGCCAGCAGGCTGAGGCGGTAGGTACTGGCGGCGTAGCGCTGCAGCTTGAGGTCGAGCAGGGTTTCGCCCTGGTCGTCGATCTGCGCGTCCGGCAGCTCCTCGGTGCTGCTTTCGCTCAGGGAATCGTTCAGGCGGAAGCGGTAATCGGCATGTTCCTCGAAGGCGGCATAGGCCGGCGACAGGGTCATCGCGGCGCTGACCCGACGGCCAGCGGCCGGCGCGCCGAACAGGTGCATGGCCTTGACCCTGGCCTCGACCTGCTCGGGGGCGATCCAGCCCTTGACTGGCGCTTTCGCCAGGCTGGCGCTGACTTTCATGCGGTCCGGCTCGAAGTCGCGAACCTTGAAATCGACGCTGCCGAGCTCGGTGCGCCGCTGGTTCTCCTCGATCAGGCTGAGGCTGGCGGTGTAGGTGCCGGCCGGGGCCGCTTCGCTGCTGGGGAAATCCAGGGTCTCGAAACCGCTGCCGGACAGCGTCAGGCGCTGGCGCAGCGCGCTCTGGCCGCGCGGGTCGCGCACCTCCAGTTCCACCGGCAGGCCCTGCAGCTGGCCGCTCCAATTGGCGGCGCGGACGATCATGCCCAGGTGCGCGGTTTCGCCCGGACGGTAGAGGCCGCGGTCGCTGAACAGGTAGGCGCCGAGGCGATCCGGTGCGCCGGCTTCGTACTGGCCGCCGGTGTCGAAGCGAGACAGGTCGAGGCGGTGCTGGTTGCGCGCCACCGGCAGGAACGACTGGTCGTTGCCGAGGCTGACCAGGTACATCAGCGGGGTCTTCTCGCGGCGCAGTTCGTCGAGCTTGGCGAAGTGCGCCTGGCCGTTGGCGTCGGTGACGCCGCTGGCCACCGGCAAGCCGTTGCGGCCGATGATCTCGACCGTCGCGCCGGCCACCGCGCCGCCCTGGCCGAGGGACTGGACGAACAGGTCGTGACTGCCGTCGCTGCTGCGCTTGGCGATGATGCCGAGGTCGGTGACCACCACGAAGCGCAGGTCGCGGGTCGGGTTGTCGTCGTAGTAATAGTCGAAGGTTTCCTGGCTCGGGTCGTCCTGGGAACTGAGCTTGATCACGAAGATGCCGCGCCGGCCGCCCTCGGCATTCAGGTAGGGCGCCAGGTCGACATGGCCGTACTGGGTCTTGGCCGGATCGCTGGCATCCAGCGGCAGCTTGAGTTCCATGCGCTCGACCAGGCGATCGAAATAGGTGTTGGCGAAGTCCGGGCGGGCGAAGCTGCCGGAGTTCTGCTCGACCAGGTGATGCAACTGGTTGGGCAGCAGGCGGGCGATCTCGACCTGGGCGCCCGGCACGCCGCGGGCCAGGAAACCGAGCTGCTGCTCGCCGCCGAGGCTGAGCAGCGCACCGTCGGAGAGGAAGTCCAGCGCGCGCGGGTATTTGGGCATCTGCAGCAGGCTGTAGGTCGGATCCTTGGCCAGGTAACCGCCTACGGCTTCGACCTTGGCCGCCACCTTCAGGTAGAACTGGCGCCCCGGCTGGGCCTTGAACTTGAAGGCATGCAGGCTGTTCAGCGGCTCGACGCTGGGGATATGGGCCAGCTCCAGGCGTTCGGAGTTGGCCAGGGCCTGCTCGTCGATTTCGGACTCGTTCCAGTACAGAGAGCCCCGGGCGTTGCGCTCGGGCAACAGCCAGGCCTGGACCTGGCCGGCTATGGCCTCGTCGGCCACCGCACTGGAGCTGCTGAACATCAGCACCGGTTCCGGCTCGCCGCGGTCGTTGTCGACGAATTGGACGGTGCCGGCGCCGAAGGTCAGGCGGTAACGGCCGGGCACCGTGGCCGAGCCGTGCAGGGGCTGGTCGCTGGCATTGCCGCCGTCGCGGGCCTGCACGCCCTTGTCCAGGGTCAGGCTGACGCTGGTGCTTTCCAGGGGCGTGGCCAGCGGCGCGGAGTGCACATAGGCGGCCAGCTTGTCCTGGCTGAAGCTGATTTCGGCGGTGGGCGAGACATCCTGGTCGCGGTAGGCCAGGCCAGGCTCGAGGCTGACCGCGACGCGCTGGCGGAAGGACGCTTCATCCACCGGATGGGAGAAGGTGAAGGTGGCCACCAGTTTCTTCAGGCTCGGCACCACCGGGTCCTGGTACAGCTCGGGGTTGGCCAGGCGGGCGCTGAACGCCTGGGTGCGGAATTCGAAGTCGTATTGCTTGAGCAGGACGCCATCGGCGAGCAGCTCGTCCTGCTCCAGCTCGACCTGGTAGCCCTGGTCGATGGGCCAGTCGCCGGCGGGGGTGAATACCAGGCGGCGGTCACTGGCCCAATGCCAGGCGCCGGCCATGGCCGGCTCGATACGAATGCCTTGGTCGATCGCCTTGCCGATAGCCTCCAACGGTGCGGCGGACTCGGCGAAGTCGATCCGCAGGCTGTCGATGCCGATCGGCTCATGCTGGTAGCGGGTCAGGCTCGGGGCATGCACCGAATAGGCGACGCTATGGGGCACCGGCAGGTTCTGGTACCAGTGCCAGGCATAGGCGCCGACGCCGCCGAGCAGGGCCAGCCCGGCCAGGGCGGTGGCGCTCTGCTTGGGCCGTGCGCGCAGCCAACGGCCGGTGACGCCCAGGCCCTGTCCCAGCTGGCGCAGCCAATAGGGCGGCTGCCACTGGCCGAACACTGCGCTCAGCAACCAGCGCAACAGGCGAAAAACAGCGAAAAAAACCAGGGCGGCAGCCGCATAAATGCGACGGCAGGCAGTCTTGAGGGCGGCGAACATAGGCATCCTGCGAATGGAATTACGGGCGTTGCGCCCGCGAGGCCGACGGAACAGCGATCGGTGCCGAATTATGCCCAGTTGGCGGTCCTGGCGCCTGCTCCGGCACAACTAAATCCGCTGGAACTGAGCGGTCGATCACGCCGCCCCGGCTGCGCCGATTGCCAGGTTCCCGACTACTCGCTACCCTTCGCCGTTTTGCGCCGGGCAAAGGGACTGTTGATCATGCGCGCTCTGTTGTCGCTGTTGTGCCTGATGTTGCATGCGCCGAGCGCACTGGCGGACGCTTCGG
>DATDTH010000642.1:0-5802 GCA_035290985.1 Pseudomonas sp.
CTGTGGCTCGGCCTGCTCTGGGCGAATGGGCGCCAGGCCTGCTGGGCGCTGTTCGGTTCGACCTGCGGCCTGCTGCTGGCCCTGCTGCAGGACGGCCCGACCTCCGCGGCCCTGGCCGGTCTGCACGGCTACAACCCGGCCCTGGCCGCCCTGGCGCTGTGCCGTAATGGTCGTGCGCGGTGCGCCCCCCTGTGCGGCATCGCCCTGGCCTGCCTGCTGCACGCCGGCTTTATCGCCCTCGCCCTACCGACCCTGACCGCGCCCTTTATCCTCGCCTGCTGGCTGGTACAAACCGGCCAGCGCCTGGGGCAGCGGGGCTTTCGTAGGGTGGTGTTAGCCGCGCAGAAAACCGTTCCGACCAACCACGCCGCACCCGTCGCGCGGCGTAACCCACGCGGACGGGCGCGTAGGTTGGGTTAGGCGCGCGGTGCACATACCAGGGGATATACGCGGAGCCGCTAGCGCCGTAACCCAACAAGAGACGGGCGCCCAGAGTCTTACCTAACTTTGCTGGCAATCCTCGATGCCGTGGCCGACGGGCAACACTCGACACACATTGGCTGCTACCAGCGCCTAGGCCGCTTGCGTGATGTGCAGCTCTACATGCAATCCAGCGGTGGCCAGCATATTGATCAGCGTGTCGATGCTGAACAAATTGATCTTGCCGCGAAGCAAGTCAGAAATGCGCGGCTGCGTGACGCCGAACAGCTTGGCGGCGCTCGCCTGCGACAAGCCCTTAGCCTCGATGTGCTCGTTCAATGCGATCATCAATGCCGAACGCACCTTCATGTTTTCGACTTGAGCTGGGGTGTCCTCAATGGCATCCCAAACACTTTCAAAACGTTGGCTCATGAACCTAACCCCGTTATCACGTCCTTCAGTCGTTGGGTGGCCAGCACAACATCCTCGCGGCTGGTTTTCTGGGCTTTCTTCTGGAAGCAGTGCAGTCCGTAGGGTGCGCTGCGCGCACCGTGACCTCACTGCCACTTTCCCGACCAAGGCCGGGAGCGGCCTACTCCCGCAGCAAACCCTGCAAAACCTGTTCTAAACGGGCCAAGGCCATTTCACGCCGCGGGGCCGTCATAGCCAAGATATTGCTCAACTTCCAGCGTACCGCCGCAAGCGCTTCTATACCGGGCAGATCGAGCAACGACCAATCGGGCAGCCCCCGCTTGAGCGATAGTAAAAACTCGGCATCGCGTGCAGTGAACTGATCACCAATCGCCTTTAGCATCACCATTCGAGTGGCCTCCAGCTGCTCAAGGCCTACAGGCTCACGGGTCATGCCCGAAAACTCCGCCTGAAAGATCGGCGCCAAGGGTTTCCAGCGCGGCGCCAACAACTCGGCCATCGGTCGGCCATGGCTGATCAGGTACACCAGGAAACCTAGAAAGATATCCCGCGTCATACCCTCCTCCCTGAGCATCAGCATCACATCGAACAGATCTCGGGGATGCTGCCGGTCGAGTGCCGCGCAGAGTTTGCCGCCATAAAGATCCGGCAGGGAAACCACAGGCATGCTAGCAAAGCCGAACTCATCCTCCACCTCAGCCACTACATCTCGCACTACGGGTGGATGCACGGTGCCGCGCAGCACTGGAGAAACCTCGACCTTGATCTGCGCCGACGCCCTGCGCACCAGGATGCGCAGCTCATCCGGTCGGTTGGTTTGCACCGAGGCCTGAACGCCTGGTATCCCCCCCTCGACAGACAGGGCAATGCGCGCCAAAGCCGAACGAGCGGCCGACAAGGCTTGCTGCCGGGAATTGTTAGGCAGATACGCCAAGTCGATATCGACCGACAGGCGCGGCAAATTTCGCACAAACAGGTTGATCGCGGTGCCGCCCTTGAGCGCAAAGCAGCTTTCCACCGCCACGAATGGCAGCGTTTGTACCAGGAGACGAACCTGGGCTGCATAGCGGGGATCAGTGGGCATCGGCAAACCGCTCCGGTACCGTAATCAGGAATTGCTTGTCCAGGCGCCCGCCCGAAACGATCTGCCGCTTCCCTTTGCCGAGATCGATACGCGTCAGATCCAGGCGTTGATACCAGACATGCCCGGCGTGACGCGCAAGCAGCAGAAACACCCGCTTCACCCGTACCGAACGACAGGTCTCCAACATCCGCTGCAGGCGCCTGGGACTCAAGGTGGCAAGCCCGTTGAGCAACTCCGCCACGGCACTGAACAACGACTCGTCTTCGCTCACGTGGATCAGTTCAAGCACAGCCCGCTCAAGACTGGATATCTGCAATTCGAACTGTCGATAAGCCGGCCTATAGGTATGCCAGGCAGAGGCATCAAGCTCGCTAAACAGATGGGCAGAAACAAAACGCAACGTCACCCCCCATTCATGTTGAGCGAACCATCCAGGCAGCTTGCTGCCTGGATCACCAAACAAGATCACCTCCTCCCCACCCAAGGGAAGGTAATGACTGTAGCCCTGCAGTGCCAGTGCGGTTTGTCCTCCCGGCCAGACACTCAGAGGGCTTTGTTGCTGCAAGGCAAAAACGCCTCCCTGCCAGTCAACCTTGTCACCGCGGCGCTGCCAGGCACCATGGCCGACGCGCTCAAGCCACCCGGATTGCTGATATTTGCGCGCCAGGCTGCTGCCCACGGCGTGCTGGTGCAGCCATGCTTGAGTAGCAACCACACCTGAAGGCCAATCCGCGAGCATGTCGTTTATTTTCATGACTAAAACGAAACCAAAAGGACACTTTATAAACAAATAATAAACCACAAATAAGACAACGCAAGCCACCTGAGCCCAGCGACGGCCCACCAGCGAGTCAGCAGGTCTGCGCAGCCGGACGCAGTCGCGTCCAAGGCCGCATGACCCGCCCGCCTTTATCACAGCTAAACCGACTCGCCACGACGACGGGAACCCTCCTGGATCCCAGGCGCCGTGCCGCCAAGGGCAGCAAGACGCTTGGCCGCTTGCACCCGCACAAAGGTTTTGACGGACTCACGAAAAATGTCCGCCTTGCTCATGCCGGGATCGGCCATTTCCAGGGCTTTTTGGTAGAGCTCATCATCGATGGTGACAGTGGTTCGCATAATCAGAATGACTCATGCTCTTGAGGGGGCGCATCGTCACGGCCGTCCGCCATGAAGTCGCTCGGGAGGCTGGCCAGCAGGTCGAAAATGGCCGTGGCGTTTTCGGGAGCCGCACGCAGGACGATTTCATTGCCGCGACGAAAAATCTCGACCCGCTCGACGTCGAACCGAAACTCTTCAGGCAACCGCACTGCTTGGCTGTTGCCTGACTGAAAAATGCGCGCGAAGACCATGCTCAGCCCCTCAAAGTAGATATACGAAAATATACGCCCCCATAGACTGCAAGCGACGTCCCTCGGCGTGCCGATTGTCTCGACACTCCACTGACTGTCCCTGGGGCAACACAGCCTGACGCCCAATAGTACCCACCTAGAGCGCTCGAACGAGCGCCGCGCCTGCGTGCATCGCCCCGACGGCTGTCGCCATAGCGTAATATCCGCTCATTGCCGCAGTGACAGGGATGATTCGATACATGGCGCCACCTCCTCAACCCAAGTGCCTGATCATCGATCTTGAGGTGGTGCCCGAGCAGCGGGGCCAGCCCGCGCGGATCTTCAAACTCGGCGCCTTGCGCCCGGATAACGGCGAGGAACTCGAGCTCAGCGTCGGCAAGCAACTGGATGCCGCGCTACAGCGCCTGGACCGCATGGCCGAGGGGGCCAGTTTCCTGCTCGGGCACAATCTGCTGGCCCATGATCTGCCCCTGCTGCGCGCCGTGGCACCAGACCTGCAGCTGCTCAAGCTGCCCGTCATCGATACCCTGCGCCTGTCGCCACTGGCCTTCCCACAGAACCCTTATCACCGGCTGATCAAGGACTACAAGCTGATCCGCGACAGCCTGAATTCGCCACTGGCCGACTGCCGCTCGACCCTGGTCCTGTTCCTCGACCAGCACCAGGCCTTTACCCAGCTGGCCGAGACCCGGCCCCAGGAGCTGGCCTGCTACCAGGCCCTCACCGCGCCCCAGGTGGGTACCGGACTCGGCAATTTTTTCCTGTCCATGACCGGCCAGCCTCCGCTCGACCTTGCCCGTTTGCGCGATGCGTTGCCGAGTCTGCTCGCGGAAAGCGATCCGACCCTGCAGCGCGACCTTAAGGTCTGCCGCACCCGCCTGCAGGGCTTGCTCGAACAGGACCTCCAGCGACCCGAGCTGCACTGGCCGATCGCCTATGCACTGGCCTGGCTGCGGGTGTCGGGCGGCAACTCGGTGTTGGCCCCCTGGGTGCGCTACCAGTTCCCCGCCGTGAGCCAGTTGATCGCGCAACTGCGTGACCAGCCCTGCACGGCCACCGATTGTCACTACTGCCGCAGCGTCCATGATCCCCGGCACGAAGTGATGCGTTACTTCGGTTTCGATTTTCGCAGCGAGCCGGACGGCAGCAGCCCGCAGCACGACATCGTGCTGGCAAGCATGCAGGGCCAGTCGGTTTTGGCCGTGCTCGCCACGGGCGGTGGCAAGTCCGTTTGTTATCAGCTGCCCGCCCTCAATCGCTATCACCGCAATGGCAGCCTGACGGTCATCATCTCGCCGCTGCAGTCCTTGATGAAGGACCAGGTCGACGGTCTGCTCGCCCGCAATGTGCAGTGCGCCGCCGCGCTCAATGGCCTGCTGACCCTACCGGAACGCGCCGATGTGCTGGAGAAGATCCAGATGGGCGATATCGGCATCCTGCTGGTGTCGCCGGAGCAGTTTCGCAACAAGACCTTTCGCACGGCCATTGCCCAGCGCCAGATCGGTGCCTGGGTCTTCGATGAAGCCCATTGCCTGTCGAAATGGGGCAATGACTTCCGCCCGGATTACCTCTACGCCGCCCGCTTCATTCGCGAGTACACCGCTGATGCGCCCTTGGCCCCCATTGGCTGCTTCACCGCCACCGCCAAACAGGACGTGCTGGATGACATTCGCCAGCACTTCCAGAGCGAACTGGGCATCGCCTTCAAGTCCTTTATCGGCACGCCGGAACGCAGCAACCTCCACTTCGAGGTGCTGCCCTGCAACTCGGGCGAGAAATGGCCCCGCACCCATCAGTTACTCAACGATGAGCTGGGGCGCCAGGACGGGGGCGCCGTGGTCTTCGTCTCCAGCCGCAAGAACGCCGAGGAACTCTCGGACTTCCTGCGCGGCCAAAGTTGGGCCTGCCGCCACTTCCATGCCGGCCTGCAACCCCACGAGAAAAAGGACATCCAGGATGCCTTCAAGGCCGGCAGCCTGCGCGTAATAGTCGCCACCAATGCGTTTGGCATGGGCGTGGACAAGCCGGATGTGCGCCTGGTCGTGCATGCCAACATTCCCGGCTCGCTGGAGAATTACCTGCAGGAGGCCGGTCGGGCCGGACGAGACCAGCTACAGGCACGCTGCGTGTTGCTCTACGACCAGCAGGATATCGAAACCCAATTCGGCCTCAGTGAGCGCTCGAAGCTGAGCCTGGCGGATATCCAGCAGATACTGCGCAAGGTGCGCTACGAAGGCGCCAAGCGCAAAGGCCAGCCGCTGATCATCACCGCTGGCGAAATCCTTCAGGATGAGAGCGTCACCACCAGCTTCGAGGCGGATGACCGTAACGCCGAAACCAAGGTGGTCACGGCCATCGCCTGGCTGGAGCGCGGCCAGTTCCTGCGCCGCGAAGAGAACATCACGAAAATCTTTCCGGCGCGCCTGTGCCTGCCGGAACAGGAAGCCGAGGCGCGACTGCGCAAGGCCATGCTGCCTGAGCGGCGACGGGAAGAATTCCGCGCCGTATTGCGTT
>DATDTH010000643.1:0-3074 GCA_035290985.1 Pseudomonas sp.
GCGGCAGCTGCCGCAGGCGCCCCTGGCGCGGGTCAGCTGCCATGCCTTGAGCGAGGAGGGCCTGCGCGAACTGCGCTATGCCGCCTTGCTCCACGATTTCGGCAAGGTCGGGGTCCGCGAGCATGTCCTGACCAAGGCGAAGAAACTGCCGGATACGGTCATCGACAACCTGCGTTATCGGGTGGCCCTGGCCAAGGAGAGCCTGCAGAGCCAGATGCTCAAGCGGATGCTGCAGGTCTACCGGCAGCAGGGCGCGTTGGGCGAGACCCAGCGACTGCAACTGGAGACCGAGTTGGCCGGCGAATGCCACCGGCTGGACGGTTACCTGCGCGAGATTCTGCTGGCCAATGAACCGACCATTCTCAGCGAGGGTGAATTCCAGCACCTGCAGGAGATCCAGAGCGAGCTGGTCAAGTCCCATGACGACAGCCTGATCAGCCTGCTGTCCGAGGGCGAGTTCTGCGCCCTGGCCGTGCGCCGCGGCAGCCTGACCGCCGACGAGCGGAGCGAGATCGAGCGGCATGTGGTGCATACCCGGGATTTTCTGCGGCTCATTCCCTGGACGCCGGCCTTGCAACGGATACCGGACATCGCCGGCGCGCATCATGAAAAACTCGATGGCAGCGGTTACCCCAGGGGGCTGATGGGCGAGACCATTCCCTATGCCTCACGGATCATGACCATCTGCGACATCTATGATGCCCTGACCGCCGCCGATCGCCCTTACAAGGCGGCGGTGCCGGTGGAGAAGGCCCTGGGTATCCTGCAGGACGAGGTCAAGAGCGGCTTGCTCGATGGGGATCTGGTCCAGGTGTTTATCGAGTCGCGCTGCTACCTGCAGCCGCAGCCGCAATTAGTGGCGGCCGCCGCTTCGGTGCCCTTCAACCGCCATGTGTGCGACTTCGAGCCGGGCGAGCACAAGCATGAGCCGTGATTAAGCGCGTTCCTCGATACCCTCTGCGGCCCAGCGAACAAGGGAGGCGTTTTTCGTAGCCCAATGGATAAGCCTTGGCGCAATCCGGGGCAGCGGGTTTCACCGCAGTTGTAGGTCGGGTTACGTTTTGCTAACCCGACAGCATCGTTGTCGGGTTACGCTTCGCTAACCCGACCTACGGCCTGAGCCCGCAAAATGGTGGATATTCACTCCGCCCCCTTTAAGGAAGCTTGATAACGCTCATCCAGGGTTTGCGGCTGGCTGGGGTGGCTCAACATGAAGTGGTCGAGGTGCTGATGCACCGGCTCCAGGTGGGTCAGGCGGTCGCCGATGTTCGGGTGAACCTTGAGGAAACTCACCAGGGCGGCATCGTCCTGCCTGGCGACGGCCAGGCCCTGCAGCACGCTGGCCAGGCCGTAGGGGTCATAGCCGGACCGGGCGGCGATGACCACGCCCATGGCGTCGGCCTCGTACTCGTCGCCGCGGTCCAGGCCCCGGCTGTAGAGGTTGGTCACCAGGCCCTCGAATTGCTGGTTGGCCAGGGCTTGCGAACCGCTCGACGAGCCGCTGGACGCCTTCGCCTGCAGGGCGAGCTGGGTGAGGTCGCCGAGCAGGCCGACCTGAGCCTGGCTCTGGATCGCCTGCAGGTGGTGTTTACGCACGCAGTGGGCGATTTCGTGGGCCAGCACGCCCGCCAGTTCCGCTTCACTGTGCAGCTGCGCGAGCATGCCGCTGGTGATGAAGACATAGCCGCCAGGCGCCGCGTAGGCGCCGACGGCGCGGTTGTCGAGGACCGCGAAGCGCCAGGCCAGGTCGGGCCGCTCGCTGTGCTGAGCGAGCCAGTTGCCGACCCGATTGACATAGGTCTGCAGGGCGGGGTTGTCCAGCAGGGGGGCCTGCTGGAGCAACAGCAGCGCCGTGTTCTGGCCGATCACCTGTTCTTCGTCGCTGCTCTTTTCGCCGAGGGCGGTGATGTGCTTGCCGGCGCTGGCCAGCCGGCCCAGGTCGACCCCCTGGATATTCAGGCCCTCCAGGCCGGCGCAGGCGCTCAATGCCGCGAGGACCGCCGATACCAGGGCACCGCGCAGATAAACAGTGTTCATAGTGTTCTCCTCATGCCGGGCGCGTCAGGGCGCGTAATCGATGGACTGGCTGACCAGCTCGCCATCGCGGGCGAAGGCCCTGGCGTCACCGGACGAAACCGCATAACGGTCCAGCGCTTGCAACTCGGCAGCGATGCCGGCCCCGCTTTCCAGCTGTTCCTCGCTGATGCCGCGCACCCCGGTCGCCACGCCGCCGGCGGGCGCCACCTGGGTGCTGGACTGCAGCAGGTTGGCGAGGTTGCTCGATTGCGCGCTGGCGGCCTTGTCGAAGCGCACGCTCAGCAGCGTCAGCCAGCCCTGTTGCCCTGCAATTGTCTGCACCTGGTACCAGCCGCCTTGGCGTTTGAGAATCGCGACGCGGGTCTTGGCTGGAATCTCCAGCAGGGTGCGGGCGCTGCTATTGGCCGCTTCGCGCAAGGGCGTCGCCTGCAACGTGACGCCGCGTTGTCCGGCGGCTTGACCGCTGCCGGCCAGGCCGAGGGTCCCCAACAGCACAGCGGCAACCAGGGTTTTGTTCATGACGTTTTCCTCTTGGGCTCGAAAAGGGTGACGGCCTCGTTGCGCCCCTTGACCTGGAAGTCCCCGTGGGCCACGAAATCGAAGCGTTCGGCGCAGGCCTGCATGGTGGCGGCCGAGACCAGCAAGCGGGCGCGGCCCTTGGTCAGGCCCTCGATGCGGCTGGCCAGATTGACCGTGTCGCCTATGGCCGTGTAGTCATAGCGCTGGCTGGCACCGACCATGCCGACCACCGCGCTGCCGGTATGAATGCCGATGCCGATATCGAAGTCCGGGTGGCCGAATTCCTGGCGAAAGCGCTCGACGTTTTCCAGCATCTCCAGTGCGGCCTGGATGGCATCGGCGGCCTGGTGCGGATTCGCCAGGGGCGCGCCCCAGAAGGCCATGACCGCATCGCCGATGAATTTGTCCAGGGTCGCCCGGTAGTTGAACAGCACCTCGACCTGCTGGCTGAAGTAGTGCTCCAGCAGTTGCATGATTTGCGGGGCGCTGTGCCGTTCGGACAGGGTGGTGAAATTGCG
>DATDTH010000644.1:0-14288 GCA_035290985.1 Pseudomonas sp.
GCGCCTGGGCTGGTTCCAGTGAGCCCTTCCACCGCACCTACCTGAACGAGCAGTTGCGCCTGGCGGCGCTGTTCCCGAAAATCAGCAGCGAGATCGCGCGTTTCTCCGACCAGGAGCGCACGGGCGACGAGCTGGCGGATCGGCAGTTTCTCCTGACCTTCGACGACGGCCCGACCCTGACCCCGGGGTCCACCGAGCGCATGATCGAGGTCCTGCGCGCAGAGCGTCTCACGGGCATCTTCTATGTGCTGGGGCGCAACCTGCAGGCGCGGGTGCAGAAAGGCCCCGATACGGCCTTGCGCGACTTGTATGCCGGGCAGTGCGTGGGCCTGCATGGCTGGGAGCACAAATCCCATGCCCAGTGGGGCGAGTGGCAGGACTCGATCCTGAAGTCGGCGGCGCTGGTGCGCCAGGCCTTGCCGGAGAATCAGCTGGGCTGGTTCCGTCCACCCTATGGTCAGCGCAAGGCGGACAGCGCGACCTTTTTCCAGGCCCAGGGCCTGCGGGTGGGGCTCTGGAACATCGACTCCCAGGACTGGAGCAGCAAGGTCAGCGCCGACGCGGCGACCCAGCGGGTGCTGACCCTGATGCTGTTGTGGCGGCGTGGGGTGATCCTGTTCCACGACATCCACAGCAAGGCGCAGACCGCCGTGCCTGGCCTGCTGCAGGCGACGCGGGGCGGTGGGGTGAATTGGCTGGAGTGTCGCGCTTATCGCTGAGGCGATTGCCGCGTTTAATGCGGCGATACGCAGGCGGGTAGAACCTTCGACTGTAACGGGGGCTTGGGTGGGCGCCAAGGGCTATTCGTCGAGGTGACGAATAAACTGCAAAAAGATGAAAAATGCTTTTTCCTGTCATGGGTTTTGCGGTAATACAGAAGTAGACCGCCGAACCCTGCAGACAGGTGGCGAGCCTTGGCCCTCACCTCGTTGCACCTTCTCCCGCTCTCGGCTCGAGAAGTCGGCGGCCCTCCGCGGCGGAGGGCTGTTCGGGCATTCCGCCGCTTGGCCCCTGGTAATAAAGGTGACCGAGTATGGATGACCATGGACGTTCTGGCCTGACCGCACCGATTCTCTATGCTCTCGATACCAACGTGCTGATTCACGATCCCAATGCGTTGCTGAATTTCGAAGAGCACCACGTCGCCATCCCCATGACGGTACTGGAGGAACTGGACAAGCTCAAAGCGGGCAAGCAGGGCATCGCCGCCGAATGCCGTCAAGCCATCCGCCTGATCGATCAGATCCTGGGCACGGCCACTCCCCAGGAGGTGGAGAACGGCGTCCCCATTCCACGGGGCAAGAACCAGCCCTGCGGTTTTCTCTCGATCCTGATGAGCAAGCGGATCGATCCGATCGCCTGGCTGCCCGAGGACCTCAACGACAACAAGATCATCAACCAGTTGGTGGAGTTGAAGGCCCACAGCCCCGGACTGTCCGTGGTGCTGGTGACCAAGGACATCAACATGCGCCTGAAGGCGCGGGCCTGTGGCATCGAGTCGGAGGACTATCACACCGACCAGTTGGTTGATGATATTTCGCTGTTGCCGCGTGGCTATCACAACGTCAGCGGCTCGTTCTGGGACCGCGTGAGCAAGGTCGAGACCCGCCAGGACCATGGCCGTACCTGGCACCGGGTGCAACTGACGGACAACCTGCCGGCGGTGCATATCAACGAGTTCATCATCGACGACCAGGGGTTCGTCGGCTGGATCAAGGGCATCAAGGCGGACGAACTGCTGATCCTCGACCTGCACCAGGAACCGTTGCTGCACCAGGAGGCCTGGGGGCTGCGGCCGCGGGACATCTACCAGAGCCTGGCGCTCTACGCCTTGCTCGATCCGGATATCCACCTGGTCAACCTGTCCGGTGCCGCCGGATCGGGCAAGACCATCCTGGCCCTGGCCGCCGCCATCGAGCAGACCATGGTCAACAAGCGCTACCGGCGAATCATCGCCACCCGCAGCGTGCAGGGCCTGGACCAGGAGATCGGCTTCCTGCCCGGCACCGAGGCGGAGAAGATGGAGCCCTGGCTGGGCGCCATTACCGACAACCTGGAAGCGCTGCATATGGAGGATGAGAACACCCACGGCAGCGTCGATTACATCTTGCAAAAGGTGCCCCTGCAGTTCAAATCCCTGAACTACATCCGCGGCCGAAGCTTCCAGCAGAGCCTGATCCTGATCGACGAGTGCCAGAACCTCACCCCCCACCAGATGAAGACCATCATCACCCGCGCCGGGACCGGCTCCAAGGTGGTCTGCCTGGGCAACCTGGCGCAGATCGATACCCCCTACCTGTCGGCGCCCAGCTCGGGCCTGACCTACCTCACCGAACGCTTCAAGGATTTTCCCCACGGCGTGCACATCACCCTGCAAGGGGTGCCGCGCTCGGTGCTGGCGGAATACGCCGAAGCCAATATGTAGGAGCGCGGGGCGCGCAGCAATTAAGCTGCAAGGGGCAAGCTGCAAGCTACAAGCTACAAGCTACAAGCTACAAGCTACAAGCGATAAACCCTGGCCCCCACGCCAGGCTTGCTTGCAGCTCTTGCCTTGGCGCTTGAGGCTTTTCCCTTGCCGCTTATGGCTTGAAGCTTGCCGCTCCTCCCTTGCAGCTACCCCTTACGGCTTATGGCTTGCCGCTTATGACTGCGGTATACAATACCGCCATCTTTTCAACGAAGCCCCCTGCCATGCTGACCCATCTCGATTCCCAAGGCCACGCGCATATGGTCGATGTCACCGACAAAGCGCTGACATTCCGTGAAGCGGTGGCCGAAGCCTGGGTGCGCATGCGCCCGGAAACCCTGCAACTGATCCAGGACGGCGGCCACCCCAAGGGCGATGTCCTGGCCGTGGCGCGCATCGCCGGGATCCAGGCGGCGAAGAAAACCGCCGACCTGATCCCGCTCTGCCACCCCTTGCTGCTGACCGGAATCAAGGTCGAGCTGACGGCCGAAGGCACGGACGCGGTGCGCATCGTCGCCCGCTGCAAGCTGTCCGGGCAGACCGGGGTGGAAATGGAAGCCCTGACCGCCGCTAGCGTGGCGGCCCTGACCATCTATGACATGTGCAAGGCGGTGGACCGCGGCATGGTCATCGAGCGCGTGCGCCTGCTGGAGAAGCTCGGCGGCAAGAGCGGGCACTACCAGGTGGAGAATCCGCAATGATCCGGGTGCAGTATTTCGCCCGCTACCGCGAGGCGCTGGGCATCGAGGCCGAGCAGTTGAGCGGTGCGTTCGCCACGGTGGATGGCCTGCGCCTGCACCTGCTGGCCCGTGGCGGGGTCTGGGAGGTGCTGGCCGAGCAGAACCTGATGTGCGCGCGCAATCAGGAACTGTGCGGCCTGCAGGAGCCGCTGCTGGAGGGCGACGAGGTGGCGTTCTTTCCAACAGTGACAGGGGGTTGAAATGAGCATTCGTGTGATGGAGGCCGCCTTCGATCCCGGCGCCGAGCTTAACGCGCTGCATGCCGACCAGGTCGGCGTCGGCGCGGTGGTCGGGTTTGTCGGTTACGTGCGCGACTTCAACGAGGGGCGCGACGTCTCCGGCATGTTTCTCGAACACTTCCCGGGCATGACCGAAAATGCCCTGGCCAAGATCGCCGAGGAAGCGGGGCAGCGCTGGCCGCTGCTGAATATCGAGATCATCCACCGTATCGGCCGGCTGGAGCCGGGCGAGCCCATCGTCTTCGTCGGCACCAGCAGCGCGCACCGCGAGGCGGCCTTCGAGGCCTGTGCCTTCGTCATGGACTACCTCAAGACCCGCGCGCCGTTCTGGAAAAAAGAAGACACCGCCGACGGCCCGCGCTGGGTCGAAGGTCGCGCCAGCGACCAGCAGGCGGCCCAGCGCTGGGCGAGCAAGCCCGGCCGGTAGCGCTAAGGACTGTTGGGGCGTGCCATCTCCAGCAGCCCTAACAGCAGCAGACCTGGCAGCAGGGCCAGGGCCAGCAGGTGCAGGCGGGCGAGGAAGAGTACGAGGAACAACTCGTCCAGCGGCCAGGTCGAGCCGAAGGCCTGGGCAAATACCAGGGCGGCGAAAAAGGCGGCCAGGGCGGCGAGCAGGACGAAGCCGCCAGCGAGCAACGCCCGGCTCCGGGTGAAGCGAGCCAGCAGCAGAAACAGCAGCATGCTCGGCAGCGACAGGAGCAGCACTTCCAGGCGCGGGTCGGCATTCGGCTCGATCAGCTGCGGCCATTCCAGCAGCAGGCGTTGGTGCCGCAGTTCGCCGGTCAGCGCGCAGATGAACAGGCCGGCGACCAGGGGCAGGCCCAGGCTCTGGCAGAGCAGGATGAATAGCCGACCCATGCTGTCAGCGTCTCAGGGCCGGCATCAGGTCGAGCAGGGCGGTCGGCAGGCTGGCGCGCAGGCCGGCGGTGAGGCGGTTCCGGTGCTTCTGGTAGAGCAGGCCGAGGGCGATGATGCCCAGTCCGATCAGGGTGAGAATGATCGGGAACAGCAACGAGTCCTCGAACACCTCGTAGGCCAGGTAGCCCAGGTAACCGGCCACGCCCAGCGCGCCGAAGACCATGAACAGCGGGCGACGCAGCAGCACGGCCAGGCCCATCAGGCCGAGGTTGATCAGGCCATAGCACGCCTTGCCCCACTCGCTGCCGCTGTCCATCAGGCTCAGGCCGCCCCAGAAGGCGGCAAGTCCGGCCAGGTAACCCCAGAAGGCGAAATCCTGCTGGCTGCGGCCGTCGACCAGCAGGCTGACCAGGATCAGCCCGAGGCCGAACCAGAGCGAGACCCAGCGTCGCTCCTCCCAGCTGAAATATTCGCCATAGACCAGTTCGCTCAGGTCCATGGACATGAACCAGAGGGCCACGGCCATCGGCAGGACGATAAAGGGGAAGGGCAGCAGGCGCAGCATCAGTAGGCCGGCCAGGACGGTGGCGGCCTCCATCACCAGCCAACCGCCCTGCACATAGAGGTAGTAGTTGCTGTAGTCGTCTTGCCCATCGTCCAGCGGCCAGAGCCCCGTCAGGCGCTGCAACGCAAACACCGCCAGGGGCGTCAGGCTGACCGCCACCGCGCCGAGCAGGCCGCCGGGGATCGGCTGGCCGCGTCGCCACAGGCTCAGGGCGCCGGCGGTGAAGGCCGCCATATAGCCCAGGGCGATCGCCAGCAGGGCGCTGTCGCCGATGCGCATCCAGGCTTCGCTGAGCAGCCAGCCCATGGCGCTCATGATCAGCAGGGCGCCGAAATAGTAGGCGATATGGGCGAGTTGGAAACTGGCCCGGGTCTCAGGCTGCTGGCGAAGAAAGGCCAGCAGCGCCTGGTCTTGCCCGGGTTGCAGCACGCCCGCGGCGATGGCGCGGGTGAGGTCTTCGGCCGTTAGTTGTAGGGTCATAAGCGAATTCCGTTTGCTGATGCATACCGAGGGGGCAATTCATTCGCCGGGCGGGGCCCAGGCCAATGAATTCGTCCCTATATTCGCGTGGCTTCACTGCTTGCGTGGTACCGCCCTGAGCAGTTCGGTCGGCGGCGTTTCGCAGCTGATCTTGCGGCCCATCAGGGCTTCGATCGGCGGCAGGGCATAGGCATCGTCCTCGCCGGCGAAGCTGATCGACACGCCGCTGGCGCCAGCGCGGCCGGTACGGCCGATGCGGTGCACATAGTCGTCCGGTACTTCGGGCAGGGTGAAGTTGATCACGTGGCTGATGCCTTCGACATGAATGCCGCGACCGGCCACGTCGGTGGCCACCATCACGCGGATCTTGCCTTCGCGGAAACCTTCCAGGGCCTTGATTCGCTTGTGTTGCGGCACGTCGCCGGACATTTGCACGGCGTTGATGCCGTCACGGGTCAGGCGCTCCTCGATACGCCGTACTTCATCCTTGCGGTTTGCGAATACCATCACCCGGGTCCAGTCATTCTGCTGGATCAGGTTGTAGAGCAGCTTGTACTTGTCGCTGCCGGCCACGGCATAGACATGTTGTTCAACGGTATCGCTGGCGACGTTCTCGGGTTCGATCTCGACTATGGCCGGGTCGGTGGTCCATTGCTTGGCCAGGTTCATCACGTCCTCGGTGAAGGTCGCGGAGAACAGCAGGGTCTGGCGCTCGTTCTTCGGCG
Organism: Pseudomonas sp.; assembly: GCA_035290985.1. Lineage (GTDB taxonomy): Bacteria > Pseudomonadota > Gammaproteobacteria > Pseudomonadales > Pseudomonadaceae > Aquipseudomonas. The sequence continues at coordinate 6,075 of DATDTH010000644.1, forward strand.
GGGTCTGGCGGATGATCTGTCGCACCTGGGGAATGAAACCCATGTCGAGCATGCGGTCGGCTTCGTCGAGGACCATCACCTCGACCATGTCCAGATGGACTTCGCCGCGCTGGTTGAAGTCCAGCAAGCGGCCTGGGGTCGCCACCAGGATGTCGCAGTAGCGGGCTTCCAGGTGCTTGAGCTGTTTGTCGAAGTCCATGCCGCCGACGAAGCTCATGACGTTGAGTCCGGTGTAACGGGTCAGGTCGGCCGCGTCCTTGGCGATCTGCACCACCAATTCGCGGGTCGGCGCGATGATCAAGGCCCGCGGCTCGCCCATGTAGCGCTCTTTTGGCGGCGGGGTCTGCAGCAGCTGGGTGATGATCGAGACGAGAAAGGCCGCGGTCTTGCCCGTGCCGGTCTGGGCCCGGCCGATGGCGTCCTTGCCCGCCAGGGTATGACCCAGCACTTCGGCCTGGATCGGCGTGCAATAGGGGAAGCCGAGGTCGTGGATGGCGTGCATCAATTCAGGGGCCAGGGCGAAATCATGGAAGCGAGTCTTGCCGGCCTGAGGCTCCACGGCAAAATCTTCCAGTTTCCAGCTGATCACCGGTTTGGCCGGTTTTTCCCGGCGCGGTTTGTCGGCGCTGGCCGCTGCCGGCACCTGGAGGGCCGGTTCGGCGGCCTTGCGGACCGCGTCGGATTCGCGGACCGAGCGCTCTGGGGGGCTGGGGGGGGCGGACGTCGTGGTGGCTAGGTCTGGGATGGACTGCGTGTCCTCGCCTTTGCCGAACATCTTCTTCAGAGCATCGAGCACGGGCATCTCGTCAATTTGATTAAGGATCGGCGGCCAGTGTAAAGCAAGACGGCGGTGTGGCGAAGTACCCAGGTTCCGGGCTGTGGCTGCCGTGCCGCTGTCCGGTGCGGGGGCTGCATCAGCCGCAGAGGCGGTTGCGGCCCTGCTGTTTGGCCTGGTAAAGCGCGTGGTCGGCCTGGGCGATCAGGCTCTGCAGGCTGTCCTGGGGCCCCAGTTGCGCCAGACCGAGGGAAACCGTGACGCCGGGCAGCATGCCGACCGGTGAATAGAAGGTGTCGACCGCTTCCAGGCTCTGGCGCAGCCGTTCGCCGATACGCCGGCCTTCCTCGTCGGCGATGTCCGGTAGCAGGATGACGAATTCCTCGCCGCCATAGCGCACCATGGTGTCCTTGAGTCGCAATTGCTTGCGCAAGGTGTGGGCGACCAGGCAGAGGGCATAGTCCCCGGCCAGGTGGCCGTGGCTGTCGTTGTACTGTTTGAAATGGTCGACATCCAGCATCAGCATGCTCAGGGGCTGCTCGTTGAAGCGGCAGCGGGTGCTTTCCCGTTCGAAGGCATGCTCCAGCCAGCGTCGGTTGAAGGCGCCGGTCAGGGTGTCGAGGTTGGCGTTCTGCTCGCTGTCGAGAATCAGCCGGTTGCCCTGGCGCACCCGTTCACATAGAAGCTCCAACAGGTTCTGCATCAGCTGCGGCGATTGGCTGAACAGCTTGATCAGCGACTCCCGGTGCAGGCGTAGCACCAGCGACTGTTCATCCGCCACCACATAGGCCGAAGGCCGATCGTTGTCGATAAAGCTGATCTCGCCGGCGCATTCCCCGGCTTCCAGGGTGCTGACGGCCTGGTTGTCCATCGAACCCAGGTAGACCTTCAGACGGCCTTCGAGCAGCAGGTAGAGGTATTGGTTACGGTTGAAGGGCGACAGTAGCACTTCCCCGGCGCTCAATTCACGGGCGTGAAATTCCTTGAGCAGCAACTGCAGGCTACTGGCGGCGACGTTCTGAAAAAGGCGCAGTTGGCGAATGCGCTGCAGGTCTTCCTGCCAGGACGTGCTCTTCATGGACGCGGCCAACGGCCTGGCAAGCGGCGTTGCCAGCTGGCGGTTGAAGCAGAGGGCATCACAAACGCATCCTGTCGTAGGCTGGACTCCAGAATTGACCTTATTCGCGTCGGTCGGGGCTGGCAATCCTTGCACCAGATCAGGGCGACCAGCGGTTGCCCTGTGGCGCGACCAAGCGGCACTTGGGTCAGGGAACGGCTCTGTGCAAGGGGCGAGTGCGCGACCGCACGCAAGGGTGAAGGCCCGAATGGGCGGGAGATGAGGGGTTTTCGCTGGGGTGGGTGGAGGCGCGGGGTATTTCGGAAAAAAATCGTGCGATGTTTTTTTGACGCCGTAAAAAAGTAGACGGGCGGTGGTTAGGAAAATGACCAGCCATGCCGCCCGCCCGCGACCAGGGGCGGGCGGCATGGCTCGGGCATCAGCTCAGGCGGGCGGCCAGCCAGAGACCGATGTCGCAAATCTCTTCCTGCATCACCTCATGGGCCATGGGGTATTGCTGCCAATCCACCTTTACCCCCTGGGCCAGCAGAAAGTCGTGGGCCGCCTGGCCCAGGGCGGTCGGCACCACGTCGTCGAAGCTGCCGTGCAAGACATAGACCGGTATTTGTTTGGCCCGCTCCGACAGTTGCAGTTCTTCGCTGAAGGTCGGTCCGTAGGTGGACAGGGCCAATACCCCGCCAAGCTCGCCTTGCCAGCGCAGAAAGGCGGTGTGCAGCACCACGGCGCCGCCCTGGGAAAACCCGGCGAGAAAGATCCGCGCCGGGTCGATGCCGCTGTCGCGCTGGGCTTCGATCAGGTCGATCACCCGTTGCGTGGAGGCTTCCAGTTGCTCGCGATTTATCGCCCGTGCCGGGCTCATGGCCAGGATGTCGTACCAGCTGGGCATGCTGTAGCCGCCGTTGATGGTCACCGCCTGGTCGGGAGCCTGGGGCAGGACGAAGCGGGTGCTGCTCAGTCGGCTCTGTAGCGCCTCGGCCACCGGCAGGAAGTCGTAACGATCGGCTCCCAGGCCGTGCAACCAGATGACGCACGCGTCGGCCGCTTGTGTGGGTTGAAGTATCAACGGTTCGTGCATGGTGGCTCCGGTGTGGTGCGCTGGCCCTGGGAATGGGCGTGGGCTTTTCGGCTGGACGGTGGATCCGTTAACAAGATGTCGCCAGGTTGCAAGTTTGGCTATTGACCCCGATTTATCGGCCTTTTTCAGGGGGCTTGGTACAGGCCTTGCAGTACCACAGCCGCGGACTGTTACATGGCCTGCTGGCGGTAACACTGCTGGCAGGTGGCATACAGGGCGGAATTCGCAGGCGGGGATTCCGTTTCCCAGGTTCGCCATGGGCCGTTCCGTGGCGTTGAAACATTTGACTATGTGTCTCCCGTCCATTTGACCAATGGGCGCGGCGAGGGTTTTTTGGCCGATATAACTATCCGCATCTAGACTCTCGCTTTAAGGACCGCACCCCGGTCAACCTGGCCATGTCGTTCAGGGTTGAACGTGCCTCATAAGGGTACGGTGGTAGGGCCGAGACTCCAACACTATATAAAAGCAACTGGAGGTTTTGAATGAAGATGGTGAAATCCACCCTGGCTGTGCTGACCACTGCAGCGGTACTCGGCGTTAGCAGCTTCGCCCAGGCGGGCGCAACGCTGGATGCCGTGCAGAAGAAAGGCTTCGTACAGTGCGGTATCAGCGATGGTCTGCCGGGCTTTTCCTACGCCGACGAGAAAGGCAACTACCTGGGTATCGACGTCGATATCTGCCGTGCCGTGGCCGCCGCGGTATTCGGCGATGCCAACAAAGTCAAATTCAGCCCCCTGACCGCCAAGGAGCGTTTCACCGCGCTGCAGTCCGGCGAGGTCGACATTCTTTCGCGCAACAGCACATGGACCAGCTCCCGCGACGCGGCGATGGGCCTGAACTTCACCGGCGTGACCTACTACGACGGCCAAGGCTTTCTGGTGAACAAGAAGCTGGGCGTCTCCAGCGCCAAGGAACTCGATGGCGCGACCGTTTGCATCCAGGCCGGTACCACCACTGAACTGAACCTCTCCGACTACTTCCGCGCCAACGGCCTGAAGTACACCCCCATCACCTACGACACCTCGGACGAGAGCGCCAAGTCGGTCGAAGCCGGCCGTTGCGACGTGCTGACCTCCGACCAGTCGCAACTCTACGCGCAGCGGATCAAGCTGGCCGCGCCGGATCAGTACGTGGTGCTGCCGGAAGTGATCTCCAAGGAACCCCTGGGCCCGGCCGTGCGTCAGGGTGACGAAGAGTGGTTCGATATCGTGCGCTGGTCGTTGTTCGCCATGGTCAATGCCGAGGAACTGGGCATCGATTCGAAGAACGTGGTCGAGACCGCCAAAACCACCAAGAACCCGGATATTGCCCGCCTGCTCGGCACCGAAGGCGAGTTCGGCAAGGACCTGAAACTGCCGAAGGACTGGGCGGTGCAGATCATCAAGCAAGTGGGTAACTACGCCGAAACCTTCGATCGCAATATCGGCGCCGGTAGCGATCTGAAGATCGAGCGTGGCCTCAACGCCCTGTGGAACAAGGGTGGTCTGCAATACGCACCGCCAGTGCGCTGACCATCGGCCCCCGTGCGCCGGTTCTGGCGCGCGGGTGTTGTTCTGATCAAGTGAACCCTGCGCCCGCCCATGCGGGCGTGGGGCTTCCAAGAGGGCTGTTATGCAAACTACTGCCAAAGTCCCGCGTCCTCGGGGTTCGGTATGGACCGATCCGCAGATTCGCGCGTGGCTCTTCCAGATCATTGCCGTTATCGCGGTCATCGCGTTCGGCTGGTACCTGTTCGACAACACGCAACATAACCTGGCCCAACGCGGAATCATTTCCGGCTTCGGCTTTCTCGACAACAGTGCCGGTTTCGGTATCGCCCAGCACCTGATCGACTACGACGAAAGCAACTCCTACGGACGGGTGTTCGTCGTCGGCCTGCTCAACACCCTGCTGGTCTCGGTGATCGGCATCGTCCTGGCGACCCTGATGGGTTTCCTGTTGGGCGTGGCGCGCCTGTCGCCGAACTGGATGCTGTGCAAGCTGGCCACCGTCTATATCGAGACCTTCCGCAACATTCCGCCGTTGCTGCAGATATTCTTCTGGTACTTCGCGGTGATGCTGGCCATGCCGGGCCCGAAGCAGAGCATGGATCTGGGCGGCACCTTCTTCCTGAACAACCGCGGCCTCTACCTGCCGTCGCCGGTTCCGACCGACGCCTTTATGCCGTTCCTGCTGACCCTGGTGGCCACCGTCATTGGCATCGTGCTGCTGGTGCGCTGGGGGCGGGCACGCTTCGAGGCGACCGGGCAACCCTTCCCCTTGCTGCTCAGCTCCCTGGCGCTGCTGGTGACGGTGCCGGGCCTGGCGATACTGGTGGCGGGCAATCCCATCACCCTGGATATCCCGGCCCTGAGTGGCTTCAACTTCCGCGGCGGCTGGGTGCTGATTCCGGAACTGATCGCCCTGACCCTGGCCCTGACCATCTACACCGCGGCCTTTATCGCCGAGATCGTCCGTTCCGGGATACAGGCGGTCAGCCATGGCCAGACCGAGGCCGCCCGTTCCCTGGGCCTCAAGCCAGGCGTGACCTTGCGCAAGGTGATCATCCCCCAGGCCCTGCGCGTGATCATCCCGCCGCTGACCAGCCAATACCTGAACCTGGCGAAGAACTCCTCGCTGGCCGCCGGTATCGGCTATCCGGACATGGTCTCGCTGTTCGCCGGCACGGTGCTGAATCAGACCGGTCAGGCGATCGAGGCGATCGCCATAACCATGAGCGTGTACCTGGCCATCAGCCTGAGCATTTCGCTCCTGATGAACTGGTACAACAAGCGCATTGCGCTAGTCGAGCGGTAAGGAGAAGCGCATGACGACCCATATTTTCAAACCGAACCTGCCGCCACCGCCCATGAGTGTTGGCGCGGTCGCCTGGCTGCGGGCCAACCTGTTCTCCAGCGTGTTCAACACCCTGCTGACCCTGTTCGCCGTCTACCTGGTCTGGCTGATCGTTCCGCCGCTGCTCCAGTGGGCCTTGATCGATGCGGACTGGACGGGCACCACCCGTGCCGACTGCACCGGCGAAGGCGCCTGCTGGGTGTTCGTGCAGCAGCGCTTCAGCCAGTTCATGTACGGCTTCTATCCGAGCGAGTTGCGCTGGCGGGTGGACCTCACCCTGTGGCTGGCGATCTTCGCGGCAGCGCCGCTGTTCGTTCCGCAGATGCCGCGCAAGGCCCTGTACGGCATCAGCTTTCTGGTGCTGTTCCCGCTGCTGGCCTACTGGCTGCTGCACGGCGGGTTCTTCGGCTTGAGCGAGGTCTCCACCAGTCAGTGGGGCGGCCTGATGCTGACCCTGGTGATCGCCTCGGTGGGCATCACCGGCGCCTTGCCCCTGGGCATTCTGCTGGCCCTGGGGCGACGTTCGGACATGCCGGCGATTCGCGTGCTGTGCGTGACCTTCATCGAGTTCTGGCGCGGCGTGCCGCTGATCACCGTGCTCTTCATGTCCTCGGTCATGCTGCCGTTGTTCCTGCCCGAAGGCCTGAGCTTTGACAAACTGGTGCGTGCCCTGATCGGCGTCATCCTGTTCCAGTCGGCCTATATCGCCGAAGTGGTGCGCGGTGGCCTGCAGGCGATCCCCAAGGGGCAATACGAGGCGGCGGCGGCCATGGGTCTGGGCTACTGGCGGATGATGGGCCTGGTGATACTGCCCCAGGCGCTGAAGCTGGTGATTCCGGGCATCGTCAACACCTTTATCGCCCTGTTCAAGGACACCAGCCTGGTGATCATCATCGGCCTGTTCGACCTGCTCAACAGCATCAAGCAAGCCACCACCGACCCGGCCTGGCTGGGGATGGCGACCGAGGGCTATGTCTTCGCGGCCCTGATTTTCTGGATTTTCTGTTTCGGCATGTCCCGCTACTCCATGCATTTGGAGCGCAAGCTGGACACTGGCCACAAGCGTTAGGAGTTTTGTCATGAGTGAAGCAATCAAGCAATCGACCAGCGCGGCGCCGGGCATGATCCAGATGCAGGGCGTACACAAGTGGTACGGCCAGTTCCACGTGCTCAAGGACATCAACCTGAACGTGCAGCAGGGCGAGCGGATCGTTCTGTGCGGCCCTTCCGGGTCCGGCAAATCGACCACCATTCGCTGCCTCAATCGCCTGGAAGAACACCAGCAGGGGCGCATCGTGGTCGATGGCACCGAGCTGACCAGCGACCTGAAGCACATCGAGGCAATTCGCCGCGAAGTGGGCATGGTGTTCCAGCACTTCAACCTGTTTCCGCACCTGACCGTGCTGCAGAACTGCACCCTGGCACCGATGTGGGTGCGCAAGATGCCCAAGCGCCAGGCCGAGGAAGTGGCCATGCATTACCTGGAGCGCGTGCGCATCCCGGAACAGGCCAACAAGTTCCCCGGCCAGCTATCCGGCGGCCAGCAGCAGCGGGTGGCCATTGCCCGTGCCCTGTGCATGAAGCCCAAGATCATGCTGTTCGACGAGCCGACCTCGGCCCTCGACCCGGAAATGGTCAAGGAAGTGCTGGACACCATGGTCAGCCTGGCCGAAGACGGCATGACCATGCTCTGCGTGACCCACGAGATGGGCTTCGCCCGCACCGTGGCGAACCGGGTGATCTTTATGGATAAGGGGGAAATCGTCGAAGAAAACGAACCCAACAGCTTCTTCACCAACCCCCAGAACGACCGCACCAAGCTGTTCCTCAGCCAGATCATTCACTGATCCCCTGGCGGTTCGAACTGTGAAAAAAGGAGCCGCGAGGCTCCTTTTTTATGGCACTGACGAAACCAGGCGGATCGTTCCCATAAATCACTCGTCATACCCGCGAAGGCGGGTATCCAGCACCTGGTAGCCCGAATAAGCGCAGCGCAATCCGGGTCGCCGCTGCCCCGGATTGCGCCAAGGCTTATCCGGGCTACAAAAGCGCAACTGTCCTGGCTCTGGCCTCAGGCCGATTGCCGCACGCGGCGGCGGAAGGCGCCCGGGGTTTCGCCACAGAGTTGCTTGAACAGCTTGGCAAAGGCAGCGCGATCACCAAAGCCGACCTGGGCGGCGATCTGCTCCAGGGAACGGCCGGGACTGCGGAGGGCGGTCTGGGCGGCGCTGATGCGCAGGCGCTGCAGGTAGTCGTTGGGCGTCAGCCCGGTGCTGCTGCGAAAGCGCCGCAGCAGGGTGCGCGGCGAGCAGTTGGCCTGCACGGCCAGGCGTTTGAGGTCCATGGGTTCGGCATGGTGGGCCTGCAGCCAGTCCAGCAGGGGCTCGATCAGGCCATCGCCGCCGCTGGGTTCCGGCAGCAAGGGCGCGAAGCGCGATTGCGGGCCGC
>DATDTH010000645.1:0-5229 GCA_035290985.1 Pseudomonas sp.
GAGATCAGCGAACCGTAATCCCGGTAACGGTATTCCGCCGGCGGTTGGCCGGTCAGGCGCCGCTTGAGGGTTTTGGCCAGCAGCGAGGCCTGCTGATGCGCGGCCTGGGCCCGGGGCGGCACGGTCCGGCCGTCGGGCTGGGGGCAGGCGGCGCAATCGCCAAAGGCGAAGATGTCGTCGTCGCGGGTCGTCTGCAGGGTTGGGCGCACCAGCAGTTGGTTGATCCGGTTGCTTTCCAGTCCGTCCAGTGCCTGCAGGAAAGCCGGCGCCCGAATGCCGGCCGCCCAGACCTTGAGGCTGGCGGGTATGACTTGGCCCTGGGCGGTTTGCAGGTTGTCGCGGGTCACCTGGCTTACGGCGGCATTGGTCAGCACGGTGACACCGAGCTTTTCCAGGGTGGCGTGCACGGGCTGGCCGATGCGTTCCGGCAGCGCCGGCAACACCCGTGGCCCGGCTTCGATCAGGGTTATACGCATGTTTTCCGGGCGGATGCTGTCCAGGCCATAGGCCGCCAGTTCACGGGCGGCATGGTGCAGCTCGGCCGCCAGCTCCACGCCAGTTGCACCGGCACCGACTATGGCCACGCTGATCAGGTCGTCGTTGCCGCTGTCTTGCCGGGCATGGGCACGCAGGTAGTGGCTGAGCAATTGGTTGTGGAAGCGCTCGGCCTGTTCGCGGGTATCGAGGAACAGGCAGTGCTCGGCGGCCCCGGGCGTGCCGAAGTCATTGGTGGTGCTGCCGACGGCGATGACCAGGCTGTCGTAATCCAGGGTGCGCTCGGGTGTCAACGGCTCGCCCTGCTCGTCGAGGGTGGCGGCCAGGCGGATCTGTTTGTGCGCGCGATCGAGGCCGATCATGCAGCCGAGTTGGAACTCGAAGTGATTCCACTTGGCCTGGGCCACATAGTTCAGTTCGTCCGCCGAGGAGTTCAAGGAACCGGCCGCGACTTCATGGAGCAGGGGCTTCCAGATATGAGTGAGGTTGGCGTCGATCAGCACGATCTTGGCCAGGTCACGTTTGCCCAGAGTCTTGCCCAGGCGGGTGGCCAGCTCCAGGCCGCCGGCGCCGCCGCCGACTATCAGGATACGGTGGTTCATGGGGGATGCTCGCAAGGTTTATAAGAATAGGGGGCATGGCCGTGGGGGCGAGCGCGAAGCGGCTCATAGCACCAGACGGCTCAGGAGGCGGCTCAGGATGCCGAGGCCGATGACGATGACCAGGATGATCAGCAGCAAGCGCCAGGGGCGAAAGGGCTGACGCTCGACGCGATGTTCGGGAGCGTTCAGGTACTGGTCGACACGTGCTTGATCGTCAGGGCTCAGGCGGCTGGACATGGAAGCCTCGCTAGTGGATGGGCCATTCTAGGCACGCTTGAGGTGCGCTTCACAGGGGCTCGACGCACAAAGTGTCGTCCAGTCGAATAATGCCGCCATGGCCGCGAGAAGCCTGGACGGTGCCGGGGCCGAGGTGCGCCTCCAGGCGGGGCTGTTCACAGGCCGATGCCGACATCGAACAGCACGCTGCGGCCCAGGTTGTTGCGCAGGAAGTCCGGCGCGCCGGGGTGGGCGAACAGTACTCGGGCGAAGGTCGGGCCGACCAGGGACAGGGAGCGCCAGCCCTGGCGCAGGTATTCGGTGGGGGGTGGAAACGGGCTGTTGAAGTCTGGTACGGCACGCTTGAGGCTGACATAAGCCAGCAGGTCCATTTCGCCGAGGTCCAGTCCGCGCTCCATGTAGTTGTGGGCTTTCTTGCGCAGGGTAGGCGCCAGGCGCGCCTGCAGTTCGGCGTTGGGGATGCGGCGGGGGCGAGTCTCGCGGCGCACCAGTTGGCTCAGGGAGAAGGCGCTGCGGCGGCGTTCGACTTCGGCGCGCCAGTCGTCGTTCAAGCGCCGGCCTTCGTCCAGCACCATGAAGACTTCGAAATTGGCTTCGCGAAACAACACATCCGGTGGCTCCTGGCGGGCGGGGCTGAACTCATCGAGGCGGTGGCCGACGTTCAATGCCTGCAACAGGCGCTGGCAGGCCCAGCGCTCGCGTTCCCACTTGCGTGCATTGGACAGAAAGGCGTTGGCCTGTTCGGCTTGGTGGGTGAGCAGGCGCAGGTAGTCGGAGTCATCCATGGGGCCAGTCTATCCCGCGAACCGCTGCCCTTGGTACCCCCTGGCATGCGGCCGCGAGCGGGGACTATGTTCAGGCTGCGCTCGTCGACCCGCTGCCCGGACGCTAGACTGCGGCAATTACCGCCAGGAGTGCACCGATGTCGATTCGTAGCGTGACAGCCGAGGACCATGCCCGCTTGTTGGCGCTGTGGCAGCGCACGCCGGGTATCTGCCTGCGCCCCGAGGATGCCCTCGAACCCTTCTGCGCCTATCTGCGGCGTAACCCGGAATTGAGTCTGGTAAGCGAAATCGACGGACGCCTGGTGGGCACCCTGCTGGTCGGCCATGACGGCCGGCGGGGCTACCTGCAGCATCTGGTGGTGGATGAGGCATATCGTGGCCGGGGGCTGGCGCGGGCCATGCTGAACGAAGCGCTGGCGCGTTTGGCCGTGTTGGGCGTGCACAAAAGCCATGTGCTGGTGCTGCGCGATGCCCCCGAGGCCCTGGCCTTCTGGGCGGCGCAGCAGGATTGGGGCGAGCGAGTGGACATTCAGCTGTATTCCACGCGCCCGCCCGCGGCCTAGAATTTTCGATCCGTGGGCGGTTCTGCTTGTTTATCGCGGGGTGTGATGTGCTCGGGCGATCCATGACCGTGAAAATGTGGTCATGCAAGGCTTGGAGGTCAGGGATTGAGTGCAATAAGAGGATCAGACATGGCAGGCATTGAGCTCGCGGTTGGCGTGATGGGAAGCAGGCCGTGATCGCGGCCGAGCTGCTGTCGCCCGCCAGCCAGTCGATCGGCTGGGCGCTCTATGTGCCGGTGCTGCTGTGGGCGGCCTGGCGGGCACCCTGGCTGGAGTTAATCAGCGATCTGCGGCGTCAGCATCTGCTGTTCGGCACGGTGCTGGGGCTGTTCCTGCTGTGGCTGGTGCGACGCGATTTCGACTCGGGCCTGTCGCTGCATTTCATTGGCTTGACGGCGGTGACGCTGTTGCTGGACTGGCCGTTGGCGCTGCTGGCAGGCTTGGCGGCCCAGTGCGGCCTGCTGGTGATAGGGCGCCAGGACCTGGCTGCGCTGGGGGTCAACGGCCTGCTGCTGGTGGTGATCCCGGTGCTGGTCACCGAGGCCTGCTCCCTGCTGGTCGAGCGCGCCAAGCCGAACAATCTGTTCGTGTATATATTTTGCTCGGGCTTCTTTCCGGCGGCCTTGGCGGCCCTGTTCTGCGTGCTCGCCGGGTTTGCCGTGTTGTGGCTGGACGGGCTCTTTGTCATGCCGCCCTGGCTGGGCGATTTCGCCGGCTACCTGTTACTGGTGACCTTCCCGGAGGCCTTTATCAACGGCACCGTGGTCAGCGCCCTAGTGGTGTTCTATCCGGACTGGCTGGAAACCTTCAATCGCAGCCGCTACCTGCAGGCGCCGTGGAAAGAAGACGAGCCCCCGCTTTGACGGTCAGCGCCCCTTTGACCTGGATCAAACCGCCGTTCAGCCGCTCGGCCATGCTGGGTGTCAGCGAAAACTGAGGGTGAACGGATGGGTGCACATGAGTGGGCAAAATTGGAAATTCAGCGCAGTCTGCAGGCGGCGGCCGAGGCGGGCTATGACCCGGCCTTGAGTCTACGCGCCTTGTTGAGTGCGGTGGTGCAGCAGAGCCAGGGCCTGCGTAGCCGGGCGGACCTCGCCCAGGAGTTGCAATTCCTGGCGGAAAACCTCGACGAAGAGCGCGATTACGGCTTTATGCGGCCTTGAGAAAGCCGCGTGCGGTTAGAGCACTTTCACGAAAATCCATTTGCCAAATATGTGGGCGCTCAACTCCGCCTTGGCGGGTTACGCCGCGCGGAAGGAGCGGCGTGGTTTGCCAGGGCGGCTTTCAGCATGGGTATCGCTGCGCTCAACCCATCCTACGCACCAACTCGCCCTTGTAGAAGCGCTTCGGCAGGGCCTGCTGGCCATGCGCGGTGCTGTGGTAGGGGCGGGTGAAACCCGCGAATTTTTGCGCGGTCAGTGGGCGCGCGGGGGCAGGTCGCCGGAGAACAGTTCGTCCTCCAGGGGATCGCCGGGAATCGCATGCTCTTCGGCGGCCCAGGCCCCCAGGTCGATCAGTTTGCAGCGCTCGGAGCAGAAGGGGCGATAGGTGCTCTGGGCGCTCCATTCCACCGGTGCATTGCAGGTGGGGCAGTTAACGGTCAGGGGTTGGCTCATGGCTGGCCTCCGCGCAGGGTCAGATAAAGACGGTGCAGGCGCTCGACTTCCGCCTGCAGCCAGTTTAGATCGCGGTCGTTGCTCAGCACATCATCGGCGTGGCGCAGGCGTTCTTCCCGGCTGGCCTGGGCCTGGAGGATGGCGCGTACCTGCTCCTCGCTCACATCGTCCCGCTGCAGGGTGCGCTGCAGTTGCAACTGCTCGGGCGCATCCACCACCAGCACCCGCTGTGTCAGGCGATGCTGGCCGGACTCGACCAGCAGGGGTGATACCAGGATGGCGTAGGGGGATTCGGCGCGGGCCAGATAGGCGTTCAGCTCCTGGTCGATCAGGGGGTGCAGCAGGGCCTCCAGCCAGCGGCGTTGGGCCGGGTCCTGGAAGATGCGCGCCCGCAATGCGGCTCTATCCAACTGGCCGTCGGCCTGCAGCAGGTCCGCTCCGAAGTGCTCGGCAATCCGGGCCAGGGCCGGGCGGCCAGGCTCGACTACCCAGCGCGCGGCCTGATCGGCATCCACAGTGTGTACGCCCAGGTCGATGAAGTGCTGGGCGGCCGCGCTCTTGCCGCTACCGATGCCGCCGGTCAGCCCGAGAATCCAGGGTGTGTTCATTTGAATCCGGCGATTTGCAGGTAGGTGCCGGTTATTTGATCACCCCAGAGCAGGGCGATCCAGCCGGCTATCGCCAGGTAGGGGCCAAACGGGATAGGCGTGCTGGTTTCGGCATTGCGCAGGCGCAGCATCAGCAGCCCCAGCACGGCGCCGACCAGCGAGGACAGCAGGATGGTCAGGGGCAAAATTTGCCAGCCACCCCAGGCGCCCAGCATGGCCAGCAACTTGAAGTCGCCATAGCCCATGCCTTCCTTGCCGGTGATCAGCTTGAACAGCCAATACACCGACCACAGGCTTAGATAGCCGGCAATGGCGCCCCAGAG